>JAERTA010000024.1 GCA_016845205.1 Gammaproteobacteria bacterium | reverse complement strand
ATAAATTAGTTTTAAACAAAAATTACTTTGGGAATGATGGACATACAAAATATTTATTAATTAAATCTGGAAGAATTTACAAATATATCAACAAAAAACACCGTAATTATTTTTGCAAATCATAGCAAGAGTATTTCAAACAACTAAAAACTTTTACAAAAAAACACATAGGATAAACATAAAAATGCTAGAAAAAATTAAACACTATAGAATGAAAGACGTACTGAAATTCACAGGATTTTCAAGACAAGCAATTTATAACAAAATGAGCAAAGGGGAATTTCCAAGGCCATTCAAGCTGGGTAAAAATACAAACGCCTGGACTGAAGATGACTTGATGGAATGGTACGAATCAGTATTAAATACTAGAGTGAACTAAGAAATACATTTTGCGGACGATACTTTAACTACATCTCAAATCAATAGTTGCATCTAATATTAGTAACAAACTGATCTACACATTGTGTAGAAATGTAGTTCAGATATTAGTATCGTCCATAACTGTAGTTCAGATGTTTAGTATCGTACAAAACGGCACTTCGGTAAATTACATCTCAAAACAATAGTTGCGGACAATACAGTTCAAAACATGTCTACTATTGTACAAAAATGTAACTCATAGTACTAACTATCGTCCAGAGTGGTAGTTGAGATACTTTAATTTAAACAAGAGTATGTAGATAATGGTTAGAGTCGATCAAATAACCTTGGTTTCGAAATATACTTATATATTTCATTAATGATTGAGTCTGAAAATTGCTAGCATCGAGACTTATCTCACGTCCAATTTGGTAAATAAATACACATCTTTTAATTAAAAAAAATTGACAAAACATAATCCAATGGATTACAATATAAGCATGCAAACCATAGTAGAATTACCTGAGTTTATAAAAAGAGCAGATAAATTATTAAGCTCTTTAGAAAAAGATGAGCTTATTAATCATTTGGCAGCACATGCTAAAACCGGTGATTTAATCACTGGCACAGGTGGCATACGTAAACTAAGGTGGTCTGCACAAGGAAAAGGTAAAAGTGGTGGCGTTAGAGTGATTTACTATTATTACAACAAATCTATCCCGCTATTCTTACTAACTACTTTTGGTAAAGGAGAAAAAGCCAATTTATCAAAAGCTGAAAGAAATGAGTTGGCTAAATTAACAAAGCTATTGCGAGATAGCTACGGAGAATGATATGAGTAGTGTATTTGATAGTATTAAGCAAGGCTTGGATGAAGCAGTAGTTTTTTCAAAAGGCAAAACATCAAAGGCCGTTGTTCACAACATTGATCCAGTAGATGTAAAAAACATTCGCGCCAATGTTGGCATGAGTCAGAATGAGTTTGCTAATGCTTTCGGCATTAGTGTTAGTACGCTTCGTCATTGGGAACGTGGTGATAGAACACCAAGAGGGCCAGCGTTAGTATTGCTTAATGTAGTGGCTAAAGAGCCAAAAACGGTGTTGAGGGCTTTGAGCCATTAAAAAGCAATACTGGGTACTTACTACCAATTACATCTCAAATCAATAGTTCTAGCTTATAAGATTAAAAAACATGTCTACTATCGTCCAGAATGGTGGTTTAATAAACCACATCTGACGGACAATACTTTAATTACATATCAAAACGATAGTTGTGGACAATACAGTTAAAAACACATCTACTATCGTACAGAAGTGTAGTTCAGATATTGGTATCGTCCAAAATGGTAATTTGGTAAATTACATCTCAAAATAACTAAGGTTGTAGAACTTTTCTTGCCTCTTTAAATTTTTCATCTTTTAACAACAGCAAGTAAGAAGACCACTTCTCCATCATTTCAGCTCTTTCATCTAAATGCAAGGCATAGTTATACGCCCTTCTAGAGCTATTTTTTTCTATGTGAGCTAGCTGCAATTCAACACAGTCAGCTGGAAACCCTGATTCATTTAACAATGTAGAGGCTGTATGTCTAAATCCGTGATGAACTTGTCTATCTTTATAACCAGCTTTGGTTAGTTCTTTTGTGACCGCCTCAAGGTTTATGTGTTTATCCGTACTGTGTGGTGATATAAACACGTATTTACTTTCACTATTGTATTTATACAACTCTTTAAAAATACTTAATACATATTCCGACATATGCACAATAAGTTTGACACCGCTTTTCATTCTCCATTCTGGAATTATTATAGTATGAGTGTCAAAATCAACTTCTGCCCATTCCATCTGAATTAGTTCATTGGGCCTTAAAAACACATGTGGAGCTAAAAGGATAGCCTTATCGGCGCTAAAATTAACATTACAATCATCCATATCATTTAACAATACAGATAACTCTTTCGGATCAGATATAAACGGTCTACTCTTAGTAATGGGCTTTTTAAAAACATCAAGTGATAAATCGCTAAAGGGACTGTTTTCAATATACATCCTTGTTTTAGCGTATCTAAAAACCCGCTCACACAAGTGCCTAACACGTTTGGCGGTTGATAATTTATCTGTGCTTTCAACTTTTTTGATTATATCTACAGCTAATTTTGTCGTTACATGAGATATTTCAATATTTTTAAGATGTTTAAATACGTGATTTTTAGCTAAAGATACGGTTCGTTTATAATGCCCTTTTGACCACTCATGCAACCTCAACTCTACCCATTCATTAAATACATCCTCAAAACTTGTTAATTTGGCTGATTCAATTTTTTTATTAACTTTATCCTGTGCAGGATCAACACCATCAAGAATCATTCTTTTGACACTATCTCTAATCTCTTTAGCCTCTTGAATCTTAACTACTGGAAAAGCACCAATAGAATATGTTCTTGCTTTATTGTTAAACTTGTAAGCTTGTCTCCAGTATTTTTTCCCTTTTGGGCTAACAACAATAAATAGTCCGCCGCCCACTGATCTTTTGTAAGATTTATCTTTTCTAGCTAATCTCTGAATTTGATGGTCTGCGGTTAAGTTGCCTTTTTTTCTACCTGTTTGTGCTTTTGACATGATTAATTTCTATGAATTTATTAAGTATTTTTTTACCCTTTTTTTTACCCTTTTTACCCTTTTTTTTACCCTATTTTTTGAGATACAAAACTGTATTAAATTTTACATACTTTTACACGACACCCTTCAAAACCCCTGGTATAATAGCATTATTCAGGTACAGAGATGGATAAAATTAGAAATTAATTGACTGAAAATTGGTAGTCGCGAGTGAATTCGAATCACCGACCCCTACCATGTCAAGGTAGTGCTCTAACCAGCTGAGCTACGCGACTGTTGAATTGAAAATTTACAATGGGTAATTAACAACGAGGGGAATTATACCCGCAAGGGGTACAAGTGCTAGAAACAAGTTTTGATAATTTCTTGAATATTGCTAGCGGCTGCGTATGGGTCGTCTGCATTTTTGATTGGACGACCAACCACAATATAATCAGAGCCTGATTTAAAAGCAGTTGCTACATCTACCACGCGTTTTTGATCATCATCATTCGCTACTGGACGAATGCCTGGTGTCACTGCAATGAGTTTGTTGTCAACATACTCTCTTAAAAACGGCACCTCTAAGCCTGAAGAAACCACGCCATCACAGCCCGCTTCAAAAGCACGTTTTGCACGAGAAATAACCAAGTCTTGTACATCACAATCAAAACCCAAATCATCCAAATCGCCACGATCAAGACTGGTTAGTGCTGTTACTGCTAAGATTTTAAGATCGCCTTTATTTTCGGCAGCTTTTTCCATTAGTGCTTGGTTGCCGTGAATGGTGGCAAAAGTTGCACCATACTGACTGAGGCGATTGATTGTTCTGCCAACGGTTTCTGGCACATCAAAAAACTTAAGATCGACAAATACTTTTTTGTCTTTTTCGATCAGCCAATCCATTAGTTGAAAGTATTGACCAGTCATTAGCATTTCCATGCCAATTTTGTAAAAGTTCACACTGTCATCTAGCTGGTCTACCAATGCTTTAGCTTGATCCACCTCAGGCACATCTAGTGCAAAAATAAGTCTGTCTTCTACTTTGATGTCTTTCATCTTAATCCTTTATCTAAAAAATACTTGCGCCAGAATAACCGTTGTCATGCGCTTTTTTAATCCAATATTTTGACTTGGTAATGTCTTTTTCGCCCGCCTTACCAAGTGCGTAAAAAATGCCTAGATTATACTGTGCTTTAGGGTGCTCTTGATTGGCAGATTTTTGATACCAAGTAAAAGCTTGATTGAGATCTTGATCAATACCCAAGCCTAACTCATGCATAAGTGCATATTCGTACTGATACTTTGCATCGCCACTTTTTGCAAGATCGGATACTTCATCAAACGTTTTTTCTATTTTCACTATTCAGGTGATACGTTTACTCTGATTTTAATGGTATCCGAATAAGGCTTTCTTTGCGTTGTGTAAGTAAAAGTTCGGCCGTCATATTCGTACTCAACACGATAATGATCTAGGCGACGTTCAGAATTTGTACGATATTTGGTTTCACATATTTCTTTTCTAACCATCTGGCCATTTTTTGAATTAGCCAACTCGTCATCATGAGCGAGGGATGCACCTAATAAAGTACCGGCCACTGTGGCTGCTTTCTTGCCATCGCCATCACCAAATTGATTGCCAATCAAACCACCAAAAATACCGCCAATAATCTCATTGGTTGCAGAACCATCACCACCACCTTGGTAAACTTCTTTAATATAACAATCTTGATAAGGCTCACGAATCACATGATTACTATAGACTTTATCAACTGAAACTACGGTTGCTGTATCGGTGTAACTGCCCGCAAGGGAAAGCTGTGTTGCTAATAATAACGGCAAAAAAATTAAGTTTTGTTTTTTCATCTTAATACTCCATCTATCATCAATTAATATAATATATATTCTACGCTTATCTATTAATTTATTGTATGAATTCTGCCACACTTTTCTATATTCATGACCCAATGTGCTCTTGGTGTTATGGGTTTAACAACACCTGGATAATTGTTAAAAAATCATTGCCTAAAAAAATTGATATTCAATATGTACTTGGTGGTTTAGCGCAAGACAACAACGAACCAATGAGTACTGAGATGCGTGAATATATTCAAAAAAATTGGCAAAAAATTGAAATGACCATTCCAGGCGTAAAATTTAACTACGATTTTTGGGAAAAGTTTACACCAAAGCGTTCCACTTACCCTGCGTGTCGTGCGGTTATTGCTATCAAGCAACAAAACCCTAGTTTAGAAGTAAAAATGATTGATTTAATTCAAAAATCCTACTATTTAGATGCTCAAAATCCATCAGAAGACCAAACCTTGATTACACTAGCAGGCAAGCTAGACATCGACATTAGAAATTTTGGAAAAAAGCTAAATGATGAAAAAACACAAGAATTATTGCTTAACGATATCGCTTTAATGCAATCATTAAACGTTAGTAGCTTTCCATCATTAGTATTGCAAACAGCAGATGGTATTAAACCCATCAAGATTGATTATAACGATCCACAATTTATTCTAAATCAAATCATGACTTGAAATACACCCACTAAGTGATGATAATGTCTCAACTTGCCTTCGTAGCTCAGCTGGATAGAGCGGCCGCCTCCTAAGCGGCAGGTCAGACGTTCGAATCGTCTCGAGGGCACCAACTATACTCAATTAGTAGTACAATAAAGCTATCGACAACCATTGGAGATAGTCATGAACAAAAAACTAGATATTAAAGCATTTGCAATTGCATTAGGATTAATGTGGTCAGTAGCAATACTATTGGTTTCTATTGTTGCTGGTTTTTCAGAAAACTATCTACATAATATTGTTGATTTTTTATCAAGCATCTATATTGGATATGGTTTGAGTTTTTCTGGAACAATCGTTGGTATGGTTTGGGCATTTTTTGATGCGGCTATTGGTGGCTTGGTATTTGCATGGTTGTATAACAAACTAGCGAAATAAATAACCATCTAGGTATAATCAAAGCCATATTAAATACTTAGGTTAACAGTATGTCTGGCAATTCTTTCGGAAAATTATTCACAGTGACAACTGCAGGTGAATCTCATGGTGAGGCACTTGTTGGTATTGTTGACGGCTGCCCTCCTGGTATGGCGCTCAGCGAGGCTGACCTACAAGGTGATTTAGATCTGCGTAAGCCAGGCACTTCTCGTCACACTACGCAGCGTCGTGAAGCAGACTTGGTAAAAATATTATCCGGTACTTTTGAAGGAAAAACCACTGGTACACCGATAGCACTAATCATCCAAAATACAGACCAACGTTCTAAAGACTATGGCAATATTGCCAATACTTTCCGCCCTGGTCATGCTGATTACACCTATGATCAAAAATATGGTTTTAGAGATTATCGTGGTGGTGGTAGATCTTCTGCACGTGAAACAGCCATGCGTGTTGCTTGTGGCGGCATCGCCAAAAAGTATTTAAAAGAAAACCTTGGTATTGAAATTAAAGGCTACTTATCTCAACTTGGCCCTATTACTTTTGATAGCTTTGATTGGAACGAAGTTCACAACAACCCATTCTTTTGCCCAGATGCTAGCAAAGTTAAAGAACTAGAAGACTACATGGATGCACTACGAAAATCTGGTGATTCTATTGGTGCGCGCGTTAACGTGGTAGCCACCAATATGCCGGTTGGACTCGGCGAACCAATCTTTGATCGCATTGAGGCTGATATTGCCCACGGCATGATGAGTATTAATGCGGTTAAGGGAGTAGAGATTGGCGCAGGATTTGATTCAATTACTCAAAAAGGTACCGAGCATCGTGACGTAATTACTATTGATGGCTTTAAGTCTAACAATGCAGGTGGCACACTAGGCGGCATCAGCTCAGGTCAAGATTTATTAGTGTCTATGGCGTTAAAACCGACTTCAAGTTTGCGCTTGCCAATTGAAAGTATTGATAAAGATGGCAGTCCAATTGAAGTCATTACTAAAGGTCGACACGATCCATGTGTCGGTATTCGTGCAACACCGATTGCTGAGGCTATGTTGGCCATGACGATTATGGACCATGTGATGCGTCATCGTGCACAAAATACAGGGGTTGAATCCTCTACACCAGTCGTGCCTGCTAAGGCATAACGCCACTAAAAAATAAGGAAAATCCATGTTGTTTACACTGATTAACAAGTACGCCCCTATTAATGTCAAAAATGATGTGTTATCAGGTTTGACAGTTGCGCTAGCATTAGTGCCTGAGGCAGTTGCTTTTGCTTTATTAGCCGGTGTGTCTCCATTAGTTGGCTTATATGCTGCCTTTACTATTGGCTTAGTCACTTCTGTTGTTGGTGGTCGTCCAGGCATGATTTCAGGTGCCACTGGCGCAATTGCTGTGGTTATTGGTACGCTCGTTGCTGTTCACGGTGTGGAATATTTATTTGCTGCCGTAGTACTCACTGGTTTTATTCAAATAACTTTTGGCATGCTTAAGCTTGGTAAGTTTATTCGCTTGGTGCCTCACCCTGTGTTTTTAGGCTTTGTTAATGGTATCGCTATCGTGATATTCATTGGACAAATTAAACAATTTAGAGTTGGCGATAGTTGGATTACAGGCGAACCTTTAATGGTTATGCTAGCCATTATTGCTGCCACCATGGCAATTATTCATTTTTTACCGAGGTTTACCAAAGTCATTCCAGAAATACTGGTTGCAGTGATTGTTGGCAGTTTGGCAGTTATTTGGCTAGGTTTAGATACTCGCACTGTGGGTGATGTTGCCTCTATTAAAGGTGGATTACCTGAATTTCATATCCCCGAAGTAGCGTTTAATTTAGAAACACTACAAATCATCTTTCCTTACGCACTAACAATGGCTTTAGTTGGTTTAATCGAAAGCCTACTTACTCTTAACCTGGTTGATGATTTAACTGAAACCACAGGCCAGCCAAATCGAGAAAGTATTGGCCAAGGTGTTGCCAATACAGTGACTGGTTTTTTTGGTGGAATGGGCGGTTGCGCCATGGTTGGTCAGAGTATTATCAATATTAAATCTGGCGGTCGTAGTCGGCTTTCAGGTATTGTTGCTTCACTTGCATTACTGCTATTTATTTTGTACCTATCTGAATACATTGAAATGATTCCAATTGCAGTACTTATAGGTGTGATGTTTATGGTGGTCATCGGTACCTTTGAGTGGTGCACAGTTCGTTTGTTTGGCAAAGTGCCAACGCTTGATATTATTACTGGTATCTCTGTTGCTGTTATTACCGTTCTAACAGACAACCTAGCGTTAGCGGTTATTGTGGGTGTTATCTTATCTGCCTTATCTTTTGCTTGGGAGTCAGCCAGTAAAATTTTTGTTAACCAAACTCAAAACGAACAAGGCAACAACGTATATGAAATTCATGGCACTTTATTTTTTGCCTCAAAAGATCGCTTTCAAGAGTTATTTAACCCGAAAGAAGACACGAATGACGTTTACATTGATTTTGGTAACTCTAGAGTGCTAGATCACTCAGCTATTCAAGCCATTGATAAATTAGCTGCACGTTACAAACGCGTAGGAAAAACACTACACT
>JAERTA010000023.1 GCA_016845205.1 Gammaproteobacteria bacterium | reverse complement strand
TTGATTTAATGATTTGAGTGTCAGCTTAAGTAGTAGGTATGGTAAAATTTTTGAAGTTTTTAGCTTAGGAGTGTTTGGTGTCGAAAGTTGCCTTATTAGCGTTGGAAGATGGTCAGATGTTCAAAGGAAAATCAATCGGTGCTAATGGTGATACTGTTGGCGAAGTGGTGTTCAATACTTCAATGACGGGCTAACAAGAAATCATGAATGATCCTTCTTATACGACACAAATTGTTGAGTTAACCTACACACATATCGGCAATACTGGCACCAATTCAGTTGATGAAGAGACTGGACAAATTTATGCTTCAGGTTTGATTATTCGAGACTTGCCCTTAATGGTGAGTAATTGGCGCAACGAATTATCGTTGGATGAGTATTTGTCTTCTAATAATGTGGTGGCGATTAGTGAGATTGATACACGTGCCTTAACGCGCCATTTGCGTGAACACGGCTCATTGAAGGGCTGTATTGTTACCGGTGATGATATTGATGAGGCGGCGGCAGTTGCTAAAGCACAAGCTTTTTCTGGTTTAAAAAATATGGATTTAGCTAAAGTGGTGTCAACTGCTAAGCAATATGATTTTAACGATGGTTCTTATTCGTTAGAAAGTGGTGAATTTACCCCACTTGATAAAAAATTTAAAGTCGTAGTATACGACTATGGCGTCAAGAAAAACATTTTGAGAATGCTGGTTGATCGTGGTTGCGATTTAACAGTAGTAAATGCACAAACGCCAGTGACCGATGTTTTAGCAATGAATCCTGATGGTGTATTCTTATCCAATGGCCCGGGCGATCCTGAACCATGTGATTATGCGATTGACAATATTCAGATTTTATTAGAAAACAACATGCCGATTTTTGGTATTTGCTTAGGTCATCAATTACTATCATTAGCGAGTGGCGCAAAGACTGAAAAAATGAAGTTTGGCCATCATGGTGCGAATCATCCGGTACAAGATTTAGAATCTAAGCAAGTGATGATCACTTCACAAAATCATGGCTTTGCTGTTTCACAGGATAATATGCCAGACACGTTAGAAGTGACACATCGATCGTTATTTGACAATTCTATTCAAGGTGTTAAAGTGGTAGGCAAACCCGCTTTTAGTTTTCAAGGGCACCCAGAAGCTTCACCAGGCCCACATGATGTGAGTGGCCTGTTTGATACATTTATAGAGGAGATGCAACAATGAAAAAATTATTAATCAGTTTGTTATTATCGATACTTAGTGTCTCAGCCATCGCTGAAGAAAATGTTGACCCATTTGAAGATGTAAATCGATCAATTTACGAATTTAACGATACCATTGATGATAATTTGCTTGAGCCAGTATCAAGAGCGTACAAAGATCATGTGCCAGAAGTGGCGCAAGATGGTGTGAGTAACTTCTTTGGTAATTTGCGCGATGTTACTACATTGGCTAATCAAATTTTACAATTTAAGCCAGTAGAAAGCGCCGAAACATTTGGGCGTATTTTGGTTAATTCAACTATTGGTCTTGGTGGTTTGTTTGATGTGGCATCCGATATGAATCTTACTACTGAAAATGAGGACTTTGGTCAAACCATGGCAGTTTGGGGTGTTGAAGAAGGGCCTTATGTGGTGATTCCATTATTAGGCCCCTCAACTGTGAGAGATGGTGCTGGTGTTTATGTTGATTTAACATCACCTGCAAATATGGTAAATGAAATGGATGATATTGGCTTTGTTAGTGCGAGTGCAATGAATATTATTGACAAGCGTGTGGAATTATTACCAGTAACTGACATGCTAGACCAGTCAGACGACCCTTATATTGCAATGCGGTCTTCTTATTTACAGAAACGAACATTTGATGTCTTTGATGGCGATCTTCCAGTTGAAGAAGATGAATTTGACGATTTTTAGCGTAACTTAGAATTAGAAAAAAATGCCAAAAAGACAAGATCTTAAAAGTATATTAATCATTGGTGCTGGTCCAATTGTCATTGGTCAGGCCTGTGAGTTTGACTATTCTGGTGCGCAAGCTTGTAAAGCACTTCGTGAAGAAGGTTATCGTGTCATCTTAGTTAACTCCAATCCAGCTACAATCATGACTGATCCACAAATGGCGGATGCAACCTATATTGAGCCCATTGAATGGCGCACGGTTGAAAAAATCATCGAAGATGAAAAGCCAGATGCACTCTTGCCAACCATGGGTGGCCAGACAGCGCTTAATTGTGCACTTGATTTAGAGCGTCACGGCGTGTTAGAGAAGCACGGTGTTGAGATGATTGGCGCTAAAAAAGAAGCCATTGACAAAGCCGAAGATCGTGATTTATTCCGTGAGGCTATGCTTAAAATTGGCCTGGATATGCCTAAGGCAGCCGTCGCTCATAATTTAGAGGATGCGCATAAAATTCAAGAAGAGGTGGGTTTTCCAACCATCATTCGCCCCTCATTTACCATGGGTGGTAGTGGCGGTGGTATTGCTTACAATAAAGAAGAGTTTATTGAAATTTGTGAGCGCGGTTTAGACCTTTCCCCTACTAACGAGCTGTTGGTTGAAGAATCAATTTTGGGGTGGAAAGAGTTTGAAATGGAAGTGGTGCGTGACACCAAAGACAATTGCATCATCATTTGTTCAATTGAAAACCTAGACCCAATGGGTATCCATACCGGTGATTCAATTACCGTTGCACCTGCACAAACACTAACAGACAAAGAATATCAAATCATGCGTAATGCCTCTTTGGCAGTTTTACGTGAGATTGGTGTTGATACTGGTGGTTCAAATGTGCAATTTGCACTTAATCCTGAAGATGGGCGCCTAACCATTATCGAAATGAATCCACGTGTATCACGCTCATCGGCCTTAGCTTCAAAAGCAACTGGCTTTCCAATCGCAAAAATTGCGGCTAAATTAGCCGTGGGTTACACGTTAGATGAGCTTGATAACGATATTACCGGTGGCAAGACACCAGCTTCGTTTGAGCCGAGTATTGATTATGTGGTTACCAAAATTCCACGCTTTGCTTTCGAGAAATTCCCTAAAGCAGATGACCGCCTAACCACCCAGATGAAATCAGTGGGTGAGGTGATGGCCATGGGCTCAACTTTCCAAGAATCTTTACAAAAAGCATTGCGAGGCCTAGAGACTGACAAATCTGGCTTAGATCCCATTGTTGACTTGAGTGCGGATGATGCCAAAAACAAAATCAGATCCGAATGTATTTCGGCACGTGGCGATCGTATTTTTTATTTGGCTGATGCATTTAGACTGGGCATGAGCTTAGAAGAAGTATTTGACTTATCTAAAGTTGACCCTTGGTTTTTAGCGCAGATTGAAGATATTGTGTCAAGTGAGATGCAAGTTAGTGGTACGAGTGTTACCGATATTGATACAGATGAATTATTCGGATTAAAGCGTAAAGGTTTTTCTGATGCACGTTTAGCAGATTTATTTTGCTGTAGTGAATCTTCAGTGCGTGAGCGTCGTAAAGTACTTAATATTAAACCAGTATTCAAGCGTGTAGACTCTTGTGCAGCAGAGTTTGATACGCAAACCGCTTACTTATATTCGACTTATCAACTTGAGTGTGAAGCCAATCCAACTGATAAGAAAAAAATCATGATTCTTGGTGGTGGCCCCAATCGTATTGGTCAAGGTATTGAATTTGATTATTGCTGTGTACATGCCTCATTAGCTCTGCGAGAAGATGGTTATGAAACCATCATGGTAAATTGTAATCCTGAAACGGTTTCAACCGATTACGATATTTCAGATCGCTTGTATTTTGAGCCGCTGACTTTAGAAGATGTTTTGTCCGTAGTTGAAATTGAAAATCCAGACGGCATTATTGTACATTACGGTGGTCAAACACCACTTAAATTAGCCGATGCATTAGAGCAAAGTGGTGCGAAAATTATTGGCACTAGTCCTGATGCGATTGATCTTGCTGAGGATCGTGAACGTTTTTCTAAAATGCTACAAGAGTTAGACTTAAAGCAACCGCTTAATGGTACAGCGCGTTCGCTAGAGCAGGCGCAAGATATTGCCGATGCAATTGGTTTTCCATTGGTAGTAAGGCCTTCGTATGTGCTTGGTGGTCGTGCGATGGAAATCGTTTATGACAAAGAGAGCTTAGATCACTATATGCACACAGCAGTGCAAGTATCAAACGATTCGCCAGTATTATTAGATTCATTCCTTGATCATGCAATTGAAGTTGATATTGATGTCATTGCTGATGGTGAAGATGTAGTGATTGGTGGCATTATGCAGCACATTGAACAAGCTGGTATTCACTCGGGTGACTCTGCTTGTTCGCTGCCGCCTTACTCACTACCAAATGACGTACTAGATGAGATGCGTTCGCAAGTAATTGCCATGGCTAAACAACTTAATGTAGTTGGTTTGATGAACACTCAGTTAGCTTATCAAGATGATGAGATTTATATTATTGAAGTTAATCCTCGCGCTTCACGTACGGTGCCATTTGTTTCAAAAGCCATTGGAGCGCCTTTGGCTAAAATTGCAGCAAGAGTCATGTCTGGCGTACCACTTAAAGAACAAGGTTTTACATCAGAGATTATTCCGAAACACTTTAGTGTGAAAGAAGCGGTTTTTCCATTCAATAAGTTCCTAGGCGTGGATCCAATCCTAGGCCCTGAAATGCGCTCAACCGGTGAAGTGATGGGCATAGGCGATAATTTCGCCTCGGCTTTTGATAAGGCACAATTAGCAGCTGGCGACCGTGCACCGGAAAGCGGCAGAGTGTTTGTGAGTTTGCGCAAGCTTGATCGAAATGATTTGGTTAAACTGGGTAAGCGATTGGTAAAACAAGGGTTTAATTTAGTGGCAACTCGTAGTAATAAGGAAGTCTTAATTGATGCGGGCCTTGAGTGTGAAGTGGTCAATAAAGTTTCCGAAGGTTCTCCTCATATTGTTGATATGATCAAAAATGAAACCATTGACTTAATTATCAACTCAACTGAAGACACTCAAGGTGTTGAAGATGCTGCTCAAATCCGTTGTCAAGCTTTGATTTATAAAGTGCCATTTACAACAACAGTAGCTGCTGCGTTTGCTATGTTAGATGGGCTACAAACACATAAAACGATTACTGTAAGAACAATACAATCACTAAACAGTTAAGCTATGGGAAGTAAATAACATGGAAAACATTCCAATGACAGTTGCTGGCGCAAAAGCGCTAGAAGCAGAGCTTTTAAAACTCAAAGATGTCGAACGTCCTCGTATCGTAGAAGACATTGCTACCGCACGTGCTCATGGCGACCTTAAAGAAAACGCTGAATACCACGCCGCCAAAGAAGAACAAAGCTTTTGTGAAGGCCGTATTAAAGAAATCGAATCCAAGCTTTCACGTATGCAGGTGATTGACGTTACCAAGCTTAACCAAGATGGTCGTTGTGTTTTTGGTACCACCATCACACTCATGAATATCGAAGATGATAGTGAAATCACTTATCAGATCGTCGGTGAAGATGAAGCTGATATTGCACTTAATAAGATCTCATGTCATTCGCCAATTGCCAGTGCGCTCATGGGAAATGAAGAGGGCGAAGAGGTGACGGTTAGAGCGCCGAAGGGCGATATAGTTTACGAAATCCTAGAAGTGCAATATTTGTAAATATTTTTGCATTCTGCTTTGTTAGAATAATTTCTATTTTCAGTCATGTGCTAATTGCACACTCCTTCAAATATCTCTCATTCTGCCGCACAGAATACTAAA
>JAERTA010000022.1 GCA_016845205.1 Gammaproteobacteria bacterium | reverse complement strand
TGCCTTTGCCCAAGGGTTTTGATTTTGGCATGGCGGCTAAGCCCGCGACACCACTACCACGGAAGAGTTGCAGTAAGAGCGTTTCAGCTTGGTCATTTTGATGGTGTGCTGTACACAATACTTCGCCTTCTTCTAAATTAGAGGATAGTGAATAATAGCGTTTTTTACGTGCATTTTCTTCTAAATTAGACTCATTTTCAATGAATATATCGACATTTGAATAAGCAATATTTAGTGTTTTGCACAGATTTTTGCAAAACTTGTCCCACTCAGTACAGTGTTTTGATAGGTGGTGATTGCAATGAATCGCACGCAGATTGTTAGGGTAATGTGTGTGTAGATAATGCAACAGTACGACAGAATCAATGCCGCCACTTAAGGCGACAACAAGTTGCCTATTCTCAAGAAAAGAGTCTTTATTCTTTAAATTTTCCAAAGCTTAAGAGTTTTTCTGCTCGAGCTTGAAGCAGTTGATCAATTGTTATTTTTCCGACTGTTTCTAGTTGTTGTTTGAGTGCATTTTTTAGTAGTTTTCTGGCTTCATCAGGATCACGATGGATGCCGCCTAACGGCTCAGCAATAATTTCATCAATCAAGCCTTCTTTTTTAAGATGCGCACTGGTGAGTTTGAGTGATTCTGCTGCCACATTGGCTTTAGCGGCATCTTTGTAAAGAATAGAGGCACAACCTTCTGGCGAGATAACCGAATAAATAGAGTATTCAAACATCATCATTTTGTCGGCTACACCAATAGCCAATGCGCCACCAGAGCCACCTTCGCCAATCACCACAGAAATAATTGGTGTTGCTAATGTTGACATCTCAAATAGATTTTTTGCAATGGCTTCAGATTGACCACGCTCTTCGGCGCCAATACCTGGATAAGCACCTGGGGTATCAATAAAGGTGATGACCGGCATAGAAAATTTCTCGGCCATTTTCATTAAACGCAGTGCTTTTCGGTAACCTTCAGGACGTGGCATACCAAAATTGTATTTGATTTTATCTTGCGTCGATCGACCTTTTTGCTGGCCAATAAACATCACACTTTGACCATCTAGCTTGGCAATGCCACCGACAATAGCGTGATCATCAGCATAAGCACGATCGCCATGAAGCTCGGTAAATTCGTCAAATACATCGTTAATATAATCAAGCGTATAAAGGCGCTGCGGATGTCTAGCGAGTTGAGAAATCTGCCAATCACTTAGTGATGAAAATATCTTTTTAGTTAGCGCACCACTTTTGGCCTTTAACGCTTCCATTTCTTTGGCAATATCAGCTTTGTCTTTTATATTGCAAAGCGCTTGAATCTTGCCTTCTAAGTCGGCAATCGGTTGTTCAAAATCAAGATAATCTAAATTCATATCGCGTTAAAATTCATAGTAATAATATTGGAAATTATAGCAGATGGACTTACTTGCACTACTATCTTTAAATTTATGACACAGGGTATTGTTAAAAGCACTTTTCCTGTCTTATTTGGGTATATTCCACTTGGAATAGCTTTTGGTATGTTGTTCCAAGACTTGGGCTATCCTTGGTATTTGGCGACGTTGATGGCATTTTTTGTTTATGCCGGTACTGCACAGTTTATGGTTGTTGGCTTATTGGCTGCAGGTGTGGGTTTAACTGAAATCGCCATCTCTACTTTTCTAATAAACTCCAGGCATATATTCTACGGTTTGTCTATGTTGAACAGTTATGGTGAGTGGGGTTTGAAAAAGATATACCTTGCTTTTGGCTTGACTGATGAGACTTATTCTTTGGTAACGACGATTAGCCTTAAAGACGACTTTAAAAAAGAACAACCATTTTTTACCATTACTGCTTTGAACCACAGCTACTGGGTTATTAGCTGCACAATAGGTGCTGTGATTGGTAGCTCTTTTAGTATCAATACCCAAGGTATGGAATTTACATTGACCGCATTATTTGTGGTTTTAGTAATAGAACAGTGGAAGAAAATAAAAGAACCATTGCCATTTATGATTGCTGCTTTTTCTTCAATAGTTGCTTTATATTTATTTGCAGACCAAATGTTGCTGGGTAGTATTGCATTGTCAGTAATATTGCTAACCATTAACAACCTATTGAGAGGTCAGCATGACTAATACAGCGCATATTTTGATGGTTATCTTAGTGATGACAATCGCTACATTTGCTACCAGAATCATGCCGTTTGTATTTTTTCATGGCCATAGCAACCACCCAACGATAAGCTATATTGCTAAATATACACCGCCGATGATTATGAGCATCTTGGTTATTTATGTTTTAAAAGATGTAAATTTTTCAGACGATATCGGCCTTTATACAGTTATCTCTGTTGCAGTCACTATTGCGATTCATCTTTGGAGGAATAATCCGTTGCTTAGTATTTTTACCGGAACATTTCTTTATATGTTTTTGGTGCAGATGTAGTTATATCAACAGATGTTTTGTGGCATTATGTTAAACCATGAGTATGTCTGAATTTTTTGCATTATTCGTTATTGCCTTTGTGTTTGTCATAACACCAGGCCCAGGCACGCTTGCGGTTTTTGCCAAGAGCATATCGCAAGGTTTTTTGCCAGCCTTTTATTTGTCAATTGGCATGGTATTGGGTGATTTGGTGTATTTAGTGGCCGTTATTTTTTCGCTAGATTTATTTGCAGAGCTCATCACACCGGTGATGGATTATGTCAGAGTGCTGGGCGGTGCTTATTTAGTTTATTTAGGCGTAAGTGCTTGGCATGCACATAAAGTTAAGTTGAGCGAACAATCAAAACACAAAAGTAATATTGGCGAATTTTCAACCGGGCTTTTGATTTCATTGACCAACCCAAAAGTCATGATTTTTTATATTGCTATTCTGCCGGCATTTATTGAATTATCAAATGTGAGTTTTTTCTATGCGGCGCAAATACTATTGACCGTTGGTTTAGGTTTGTTGGTTGGCATTAGTTTAATTAACGCAAGCGTTGTTAAAATCAAGGCGTTACTTGCAAAGCCTGAGGCAGATCGGAGGATCAATCAAATTGTTGCTGTGGTGATGGTGTTAGCGGGTGCATTATTAGGGCTATCATGATGAATGATCGTAAACTATTTTTCTGGATGACGCTGGCGATGTTGGGCTGGGGCGCCTCGTGGCCAATTGCAAAAATACTTTCAAGCTATATCACTGAACATGAATTGGTGACGTATCGTTATGTTTTAACAACGATAACCATGTTGCCTATTTTTTATTGGATGAAACTTTCATTTAGAATTAATCTAAAAAATTTGGTGCTAGCCATCATTATTGGCGTATTTTTAATCTTTTACACTAAGTTGTTTTTCCTAGGTACAAAGTACGGTGAAGCAGGGATTGCTGGCGCGTTGGTAACGACATTAATGCCAATTATTGTTTATATATTAATGTTATTAAGCCGACAGAAAAAACCAGTAATAAAAGACTGGCTAGCTTTGGCATTAGGTGTGGCGGGCGTACTTACCATGATTAAAGTTTGGACTTTTGAAATAGAACAAATCTTTAATGTGTCAAACGTATATTTACTTTGGGCAGCGCTGTGTTGGGCGTTGATGTCAATTGCTACGGCTTATACAAAGTCAATTCATCCAGTAGTGCTGAGTTTTTATATTTACCTATTTGCAACATTGATTGATTGGGCGATATTTTTTGATCCGAGTAGTGGTTCTATTTTTTCTATGGATCAAACCTTCTGGTTTGGGTTTATATTTTTGGCGGTGGGGTCCACTACGTTTGCAACCACAGTTTATTTTCTAGGTATTCAAAAGCTTGGGTCAAATAAAGGCAGCGTGTTTACTTTTTTGGTGCCGTTTTTTGCGATTGGCCTAAGTATAGTTATGCTTGGCGAAACTCTAGAATTGAACGTTATTATTGGTGTGATGATGACAATTGCATCATTAACGGTTTTAAATCGGGTTAAGGTAAAATTTGATGAAAAACAAAACATAAAGTTATGAGAAAAAATCTAGTTGCAGAATTTTTAGGCACTTACATTTTGGTTTTTGCTGGCACTGGTGCGATGGCAATCGGTGCCTTAACAGGTGAGCCCGGGCATGTTGGCATTGCTATCACCTTTGGGTTTGTGATTGTGGCTTTGATTTATAGTTTTGCGCACATATCAGGCGCACATTTTAATCCTGCCGTTACCATTGCTTTTTGGGTGATGGGTGAGTTCGATAAAGCCAGAGTTGTGCCTTATGCCATCGCACAAGTTTTAGGTGCGATTTTAGCCAGCTATAGTTTGTATTTTTTATTACTAGAAGATATCACCTCAATGGAACAAGTGGCTTATCTAGGCGCAACACTGCCTCACGGGTCTGAAATGCAGTCTTTTGGTTTTGAGTTAATTTTAACGTTTATCTTGATGTTGGTCATTAGCGCATCAGCTGTGCATGGTAAGGCGATTAAAGATTTTGCTGGTATTGCCATTGGCTTTACTGTGGGTTTGGAGGCTATGTTTGCCGGGCCTATTACCGGCGCTAGCATGAACCCTGCACGTTCGATTGGGCCAGCACTGGCAAGTGGAAATTTTGATCATTTATGGCTTTATATTGTGGCGACTATATTAGGCGCAGTTTTGGCTTCATTGGTGTTTGTTAAATTGATTAAATGCAAACACCCTAGCGAGTGTGAGGCGTAAATAATGAAAAAAGTACTTATTTTATGTACAGGTAATTCGTGTCGTTCAATTATTGCAGAGGCGTTGTTAAATCATGATTTAACAGATTGTATTGAAGCGTACTCTTCAGGTGTAGCAGCCAGTGGCCGGGTTAATCCAAATGCCAAGAAAGTATTAGAGCAAAATCAGATGTGGCGTGATCAGTATCATTCAAAAGTTATTGAGACTGTTATGGACACTGAGTTTGACTTAGTGGTGACGGTTTGTGGTAATGCACAAGAAACGTGCCCAGTTTTTCCAGGAAAAACTGAAGTTATTCATGTTGGTTTTGATGATCCAGATGGACAAGAATTTGACGCTTTTTTACAAACTTTTAGTGAAATTCGTGAAAAACTTGTACCCATCGTTAAAAATAAATTGTGTTAAAGTATGAATATGTTGATTTTTATGTATAAAAAATGGATGTAATTTACTGGCTAATTCCAAGTATGATTTTTGTCGGCGTTGTGCTTGTAACTCTATTGATAATGGGGGTTAGAAGCGGACAGTATGATGATTTAGAGGGGGAAGGACAGCGCATTTTATTTGATGAAGATGAGGGTGATTTACCATCTAAAAAAAATATTAAAAAACCCCTTGACAGTTAGTTTTTTTTATAGAAAATTCGCACTTGAAGACTATAGAAAAAATAAAACAATAAAAAGAGGAAAAGAAGATGGCAAAAAGTATTATTGACGGCCTATTTGGTAAATCACCAATTAGCCCATTACAACAACATATGACTAGTGTACATTCGTGCATTTCAGAACTTAAAGGCTTCATGATCGCCATTCATGCCCAAAATTGGGATCAAGCTGAACAAATTAAAAGCGATATTGGCACCAAAGAAGGTGAAGCTGACACGCTTAAAAAGAAATTACGCCTGAGTTTACCATCAACTTTTATGATGCCGTTTTCACGTCGTGATTTATTAGATTTATTGCTTATTCAAGATACTATTGCAAACACCACTAAAGATGTGGCTGGCTTAATGAGTAATAGAAGAATGACATTACCAGATGAAATTTTCAACGATGTGATTGAATTAACAGATGTATGTATTCAAACCTCTGCAAAAGCCCTAGAAGCAGTTAATGAGCTGGATGAACTCCTAGAGACTGCATTTGGCTCTCGTGAGAGAAAAGTTGTAGGGTCTATTATTTCAGATGTTAATGATTTAGAAAGTCAATCTGATAAGATTCAGCATGAAATTCGTGCCAAGTTATTTCCATTAGAGTCAACTTTGCCGCCAGTCGATGTGATGTTCTACTATCGCGCCGTTGAATGGTTAGGTGAGTTAGCTGATGCCGCTCAAAAAGTCGGTTCACGCTTAGAAGTATTGCTAGCTAAGTAAGGAGGGCATATGGAAATTATTGCAAATTACGGCGACGTATTATTGATTCTAGCAATTGTGTTTGGTCTGTTTATGGCTTGGGGTGTAGGTGCAAATGATGTAGCCAATGCCATGGGAACCTCAGTAGGTTCAGGGGCAATCACCATTAAACAAGCAATCATGATTGCTGTTGTTTTTGAATTTGCTGGCGCAGTGCTTGCCGGTGGAGAAGTGACGGCAACAATTCGAAAAGGTATTTTAGATGCAGCACTCTTCACGGATAGCCCGCATCTTCTGGTGTACGGCATGTTGGCTTCACTTTTGGCAGCGGGCACGTGGCTGATGATTGCCTCAAGCCTAGGTTGGCCAGTATCAACTACACATTCAATTGTAGGTGCAATTGTGGGATTTGGTGCAGTAGGTGTTGGTATTGATGCTGTTTCTTGGGGCAAGGTTGGTAATATTGCTATGAGCTGGGTGGTTTCGCCAATCTTAGCAGGCTCTATTGCTTTTGTATTATTTAGAAGCCTTCAAAACCTGATTATTGATACAAAGAATCCATTTGATAATGCCAAGAAATACGTGCCGTTCTATATGTTTTTGGTAGGTTTTGTGATTTCTTTGGTAACTATCTTTAAGGGTCTTAAGCATGTTGGTTTGACTTTTGATTTAGGTACTAGCTACATACTTGCAATTGGCTTTGGTTTATTGGTTGCACTTGTTGGTACAATCATTATCAGACGTATACAAATTGATCCTAACGAAAATGAAGATTTTCATTTCACTTCTATGGAAAGAATTTTTAGTGTATTGATGATTATTACTGCGGCAGCAATGGCATTTGCTCACGGTTCTAATGACGTTGCAAATGCAATTGGCCCGCTCGCTGCAATTTATGGTGTTATTGAAAGTGGCGGCCTTATTGGTTCAAAGAGTGTTCTACCTGTCTGGGTATTACTTGTAGGTGGTGGCGGTATCGTATTTGGCCTAGTAACCTATGGACACAAAGTGATTGCTACAGTGGGTACAGGCATTACACAGTTGACACCATCTCGTGGTTTTGCTGCTACGCTTGCTGCAGCGGCAACAGTTGTTATTGCCTCAGGTACCGGTTTGCCAGTATCTACTACACAGGTTTTGGTGGGTGCAGTGTTAGGTGTTGGTATAGCTAGGGGTATGGCGGCATTAGATACACGCGTGATTAATAAGATTTTCCTATCATGGTTAATTACCTTGCCTGCTGGTGCGATTATGTCAATTGTCTTTTTCTTTATGCTTAAAGGCATATTCGGAGCGTAAATTATGACATTAGAAGAAATTCAGACTAAACTTGAAGCTGGCATTGAAGGCTCAACAGTCACTATGGAGGGCGATGGATGCAACTGTTCGACGTTAGTCGTATCTTCTGTTTTTGAAGGCATGCCACTCTTAGCAAGACAAAAAATGGTATTGGCAGCAGTGCGTGAAGATATTGATAGTGGTGAGTTACATGCTTTGAGTATTAAAGCCAGAACACCGGAAGAAAATAGCTAGGTCTTATTCATTTTCATGTGCTGCATGCACATGAACTTGGTTATCAAAGTCGATTTCAATATTGAAATTGATTGGTCGACAACACACTGAACAGTCTTCAATATAAGTCTGACTAATTTCAGAGCAATCAACATCTATCTCGATGATCTCCCCACAGTAAGGGCAACTTATTAAGTGTTGTTGTATTTTATTCATCAATATCACGGTTAATTAAGTCTTCCATAATGGCTTGACGCATTGAATCAGAGTAGTTTATCCAATTGGTAATTTCGTCGCTATGACGCTTACAACCGACACAATAGTTATTCTTATTGTATTTACAAATATCAACACAAGGAGAAATGGCCGGGGTTTGAGTTGGTTGTTTTTCATTCATATTTTTTATTATAAGATGTCAATGTAAAATACGCATCTTTATTTGACCAACATTCTTCTATGGGCTTTTCTAAACTAGGCTTGTCAGATTCTATTCTGAAAGCTGTCACTCAACAGGGTTATGATAAACCTTCACCCATTCAAGAAAAGTCAATACCTGTCGTGCTAGAAGGCAAAGACTTGATGGCAGCTGCACAAACAGGTACCGGTAAAACCGCAGGTTTTACATTGCCAATCTTGCAATTATTATCAAAAGGGAAACCGGCAAAATTAAATCAAGTTCGCACATTGATCTTAACGCCGACACGAGAGCTGGCTGCCCAAGTGCAAAAGAGCGTTGCCACTTATGGCAGAAATCTGCCACTTAAATCAAGCGTTGTTTTTGGTGGGGTAAAAATCAACCCGCAAATGCAAAAGCTTAGAGGTGGGGTTGATATCTTGGTGGCAACTCCAGGTCGCTTATTGGATCTTTATTCTCAGAATGCTGTTAAGTTTGATCAGTTAGAAATCATTGTATTTGATGAAGCTGATCGAATGCTGGATATGGGCTTTATTCATGACATTAAACGAATTTTAAAAATCCTACCACCTAAAAGACAAACATTAATGTTTTCAGCAACCTTTTCAGATGAGATTAGAAAGCTGGCAAAAAGCCTGGTTAATAACCCAATTGAGATATCGGTAACGCCACGTAATTCCACTGTCAAATCTGTTAAGCAATGGATTCACCCGGTAGATAAATCTAAGAAACAAGCATTATTAACAAAGCTGATTAAGGATCACAGTTGGTATCAAGTGTTGGTGTTTAGCCGCACTAAGCATGGCGCTAATCGTATTGCCACACAACTCGGTAAAAGAGGTATTACTGCTGCTGCCATCCATGGCAATAAATCTCAAGGTGCGCGCACCCGTGCGCTAGCTGATTTTAAAGCTAGCAAAGTAAATGTGCTGGTGGCAACTGATATTGCCGCACGCGGTATTGATATTGATCAACTGCCACATGTGGTGAATTTTGATCTTCCTCATGTGCCAGAAGACTATGTTCACCGTATCGGCCGTACGGGTCGTGCAGGGTCAAAAGGCGAAGCAATTTCACTAGTGAGCGCTGATGAGGCCAAACAATTGTTTGATATTGAAAGGCTGACACAAAAGAAGCTAGATCGTATTATGGTAGATGACTTTGTGCCAGACCATAATGTGCCAGAATCTGCTAAAAAGCTCTTGCCACCCAAGAAGAAAAAGCCAAAAAAGAACAAGTCTCGTAATAAGCCTAGATATGGCAAAGACAGTAATTCGGCTGAGAATAAAGCTAAAAAGAATAAAGGTTTTTGGGGGAGTAAGTCCAAGAAAAATTCAAAAAATAAAACAGGGTAATTAATATGAGTTGGTGGACAACAATTTTGGGTGGAACGTTTGGTTTTATGCTTGGCGGTCCGTTAGGTGCTCTGCTGGGCGCTGCATTTGCAGGCAATTTTTCCAAAGGTAAACCTAGTTTTGGAGGATTTGCTAAAGATTATCATATTGGTGATCAGCAGCGTGTCCAAGCGGCATTTTTTAGTAGTTTATTTTCAGTCATGGGCTATATTGCCAAAGTTGATGGCAGGGTATCAAAGTCTGAAATACTGCTAGCACAGCAGGTTATGCAACACATGCAGCTAGATAGCGATATGCAAAAAGTTGCAAAAGAATTGTTTAATCAGGGCAAACAAAAAGACTTTAATCTGGATGAAGTTCTTGAACAATTTCGCCTTGAAAGCCATAGACGTACACATTTGGTTCGCATGTTTTTAGAGATCCAAATCCAGTCCGCATATGCTGACGGCGTGTTGGATTCTAAAGAGCACGATGTTTTGAAATATATTGCTCAGAAGCTACATTTTCCGCCTCATGAGTTAGAGAGTTTGATTCAGCAATTTGCGGCTACTAGTCATCATTCAAATCAACCAACAACTGATGATGCGTATGCCATATTGGGCGTGGATAAAGATGCAACAGATAAGGAATTAAAACGTGCTTATCGTAGATTGCTGGCACAGCACCATCCAGATAAATTAGTTGCTAAGGGTTTGCCTGAGGAAATGATGACAATCGCCAAAGAAAAAACCCAGAAGATCATCAGCGCTTATGAGCTGATTAAAAAGCAACGAGGTATGCGCTAATTCAATACAAAGCCATAGGAAGGAAATATGAAAAATAAACTAATCACATTAATTGTAGTGTTTTTGTTCTCACTATCTGCCAAGGCAGGCCTGTGGGAAAAGATGACCACCATGGGGGCTACAACTGTTAAGCCTAGCGCCGAGTACTTGATTGAAACCGCTGGTTGGAATATCCGTGTGTATGAATGGATACCAGCCGACAATCCAAATGCACGTTGCATGTTTGCAGCTGGGTCACAAAAAGGTGGGGTTGCTTGTTATTCAATTAACGACTAAATAAGTGTGCTTTTTACCAAACTCTTTGTTGTCGTAATTTTTAAAAACAGTCATTTACTAGATGTAAACTCCTGTTTTTCAAATTCCTTACGCTTCGACTTTGATAAAAATCATCACTTATTACAACTAACTGATCGCTATGTCTAATTCTGTCGTTATTTCAATTATAGAATCTATGATGTTTCCAGATTTTGGTGCTTTGTATCAGCGAAAAGGCTTTAATGAGTTGAAAGTTGAGAGTGTTCGTAAGGCTATCACTTTGGTTAAAAAACAAACAATAGACTATATTGTAGTGGAGTTTTCTTATGCTTATAGCACCAACTATAGTGGTATTTATAAATCCAACATAGAGGTTCTATTGGTTAGTCTTTTTAAATATTCACCAAATACCAAAGTAATTGTATTGGCAAAGAAAAAAGAAATGCAGTATCTTCATGTGCTTGATGCAGTTGATTATCCAATACACGGTGTATTACAATTACCAACTACTATAGATAAAATGGAGTCTTTGATTTAAATAAAGATACTTTTCATTAAAATATTATTCTATTAATGGTATATTGTTGCAATTATTAAATTTATGATTGGAAATATATTATGAAAAAAACAATACTAACTTCTTTATTTATCGCTAGTTTATCTGTCAACGCATCAGAACATCGACATGCTGAATCACATGTTCACGG
>JAERTA010000021.1 GCA_016845205.1 Gammaproteobacteria bacterium | reverse complement strand
GCACGAGAGCGACGAACGGCATCTGAAATCACCTTTACTGCCTTGTCTTGCCCAACTAAACGTTTGTGAATGATTTCCTCCATTTGCAAGAGCTTGTCCTTTTCGCCTTCCATCATCTTATCAACAGGAATACCAGTCCAGCGGGCAACAATATGGGCAATTTCATCCTCAGTAACCTTGTTACGAAGTAGCGTCATCTCTTCACCGTCAGCAGATTCTGCTTGCGTAATTTCTGCTTCAAGCTCGGGTATTTTTCCGTACTGTAGTTCGCTCATTTTTGCCAAATCGTTATTTCGATGTGCTGTTTCAAGGTCAATTTTGGCTTGTTCTAATTCCTCTTTAAGGTGATGCGCACCTTGTACTACGAGCTTTTCTTTTTTCCAAACTTCTTCTAGATCAGAATATTCTTTTTCAAGATTTTTAATCACGCCTTCAAGTTCTTTAAGTCTCTCTTTAGAGGCCTTGTCTTTTTCTTTTTTCAACGCCATGCGCTCGATCTTGAGTTGTACTAATTTACGATCAAGCTTGTCCATTGATTCAGGTTTAGAATCAATCTCCATACGAATTTGAGAGGCTGCCTCATCAATTAAATCAATGGCTTTATCAGGCAATTGCCTATCGGTGATATAACGTTGTGAGTAGGTGGTTGCTGCAATAATTGCAGGATCAGTAATTTCTACACCATGATGTACTTCGTATTTTTCTTTTAAACCACGCAAGATAGCAACCGTATCTTCCTTAGTTGGCTCGTCTACCAATACTTTTTGGAACCTGCGCTCCATGGCAGAGTCTTTTTCAATATATTGACGATATTCATCTAGTGTAGTGGCACCCATACAATGCAGATCACCTCTTGCCAAAGCAGGTTTTAGCATGTTACCAGCATCCATTGATCCTTCGCCTTTACCAGCACCCATCATAGTGTGAAGCTCATCAATAAATAAAATAATTTGACCGTTTGCGGCTTCTACTTCTTTGAGCACAGCCTTCATTCTTTCTTCAAATTCACCTTTGTATTTTGCGCCGGCAACTAAGGCTGCCATATCTAGTGACAAAAGACGTTTGTCTTTAATACCTTCAGGCACTTCACCATTAATAATGCGTTGTGCTAAGCCTTCGGCAATGGCTGTTTTACCAACACCAGGCTCACCAATCAGTACTGGGTTGTTTTTGGTACGACGTTGCAATACTTGAATCGCACGGCGTATTTCACCATCACGACCAATTACTGGGTCAAGCTTGCCTTGCGTGGCAAGTTCGGTTAAATCTTGTGTGTATTTATTTAGTGCGTCTCTTTGGGTTTCTGCATTTTGGTCATTCACAGTTTCACCTCCTCTTAGGTTGTCAATCACTGTTGTGAGTTGTGCTTCATTCACGCCATGATTTTTCAGTAGTTGAGTTGTTTCATCATTACCTTTGATAACAGCTAATAAAAATAATTCGGTAGTCAGGTAGTTGTCCCCACGATCGATCGCTAATTTATCAGTTTGATTCAATAGGCGTAATAAATTTTGTGAAATATTAATATCACCAGTTGGACTGTCTAAAGAAGGTAATTGATTTGTTTGTGTTTCAATATCGCTTCTTAATTTAGCAAAGTCTGTTGCGCATTGTGACAACAGACTACTAACAGTACTAGACGGATCACTAACCATTGCATTAAGCACGTGAAGAGCCTCAATCACACTATGATTTTTACCATTGGCAAGCGATTGCGCACTGGCTAAATCTTGTTGAAATTGAGCGGTTAATTTATTAATATCCATGTATTTATCTTGATGTTTTTTATTAAGTTGCTTACTATCTATGGGATGATATAAAGATATTCAAGTGTAAAAATAAAATATTATGTTAAATTTGGTCTTATTCGAACCCGAGATACCTAACAATACTGGTAGCCTTATCCGTCTATCAGCTAATATGGGATGTAGCCTACACTTGATCAAACCTTTTGGCTTTGAAATAACTGACAAGCGTTTAAAAAGAGCAGGGCTAGATTACAAAGAATTGGCACAAGTCTTTGAGTATGAAAATTTACAAGACTATCTAGACAGAGCTAAACCTGAGCGTATTTTTGCAGTAGAAACAGGCTCAAATAAAAAATATACCGATGTGGCGTACCAGCCGGGAGACTCATTTTTGTTTGGCTCTGAAACCAAAGGTTTACCTGAGGATGTAGCCAATCTATTCAACAGAGTGTCTTTGCCCATGCAAAATGGCTCTCGAAGTTTAAATCTTGCCAACTGTGTTTCGATTGTGGCTTATGAAGCGTGGAGGCAAATAGGTTTTTTAGGAAGTGCGTAATAACACCATGGCAACAGATTATTCTAAATTAAAGAGAGATATTCATATAATGCCCGAGTTTGTTAAAGTTGCCCTTGGTGGTTGTGACTTAATGAATGATTATCTTTCTAGGCCAGCTTATCAATAAAATGACTATCTTGGCTGGATCAATCAGGCCAAATTAAAAGCGACTAAGCGCAAGCGATTAGAACAAATGTTGGCTGAGTTGAAGCAGGGTGGGGTTTATATGAAAATGAGTCACCCAGCCCCTGCTAAGACTAAAGCTTAATTAAGCAGATAAAAAATCACAAACCCTACATTGGTCACCAATCCAATAATAGGAATGATAATTGGGTATTGCTTGATGCTAGGCGCGGTATTTTGATGCATGGTTTTGATGCGTATAAGCGATAAGTGCATCAGTGAAAAGATCACCAAAATAAACAAGCTTGTGAGTTCAGCTAGAGTCACAATCGGCAGCCATAAGGTTAGTATCAAGATAATCAAGGTAGCCAGTACAGTGGCTTGAATCGGTGTTTGTGTTGTTGGGTTAATTTTGCCAAAAAAAGATGAAATCCAGCCTTGTGAACTCATACCAAATACCACTCTTGAAGCCATAATAATTTGAATCAACGCGCCATTAACAATAGCCAACATGCCAATGATTGCAATCATATTGGGAGAAAGGCCTGTAGTTGCTTCAAAGATAAGCGCCAGTGGTGCTTCACTACTTGCTAAATCTTGTAAAGGTAGAGCAAATACAGCAACTAAAGCCACTAAGAAATATATTAAGGTTGAAACAACAAGCGCAAGAATTATTGCTCTAGGCATATTTTTTTCAGGCTCTACAACTTCCTCTGCCACATGAACCATATCTTCAAAACCAATAAAAGCATAAAAAGCCAGAAAAGCGCCTGAGAATATACCAAGCCATATGGTGCTGTCAGTCTTTACCAGATTGCTCACATATGGCCCAATCTCAAAGTCCTTAATATAATCCTGACCCACCCAGATAATAATCACAAGTCCTGCAATTTCAATAAGCGTGATAAACGCTGCAACACCGGCAGATTGCTTAATACCCCAAATAGCTAACAATCCAAGTAATAATAGTAATGGAACGATGACCACATAATCAGGTAAATCGAAAAATATATTGAAATAACCTACAAAGCCATTAGTGATAGCGGATGCTGATAGCACACTAGTAGCAATGATTAATAAACCAATAATAATTGATAGGTGTTTAGTGCCAAAAGCCTTATATAAGTAGAGTGCAGGGCCTGCGCTTTTTGGATATCTTGAGGACAACTCGCTAAAAGTAAAAGCAGTGGTTGCCACTAGTAATGAAGCAATCAAAAAAGCCACTGGGGTAAACAAACCAGCAGTGGCAGATACTTTGCCAATTAATACATAAATACCCGCTCCTAAAATATTACCCAAACCGTATAAGGTTAGCAAAGGTAGATTTAATGAGCGTTTGAGTTTCATTCCAGTTTTATCAATTGATTAGCGTTGGTAAAATCTTTAATATTTAAGACTTTTTTGCCAGCCAGTTGCACAGTCTCGAGACTTAACATGCCGCCCCCTGTAGCAACCAAACACATTCCTTTAGAACAGTTTACCACTTCACCTGGGTTTTTATTTGTTGTTTTGTCAACAACTCTTGCCGAGAAAACTCTCAGGACTTTGTCATCAAATTTATCACTCAATGCATTACTTTGTGCAATCGGGTAAGGATTAAAAGCTCTAATTTGTTGGTTAATTTGGATGGCAGACTTGTGCCAATCTATCCAAGATTCGTCTTTAGTAAGTTTGTTCGCATAAGTAACACCAGTTTCGTCTTGAATAGTTGGTGTGAGCTGATTGATGTTATCAAGTGCTTCAACAATGCCTTGCGCACCTAAAGTGGCTAATTTATCGTGCAGTGATTGCGCTGTATCAGTGTCTAATATATCACAAGTTTTTTCAAGCAAGATATCGCCTGTATCTAAACCTTCGTCCATTTGCATAATGCCGATGCCAGTCTGTTTGTCGCCTGCCAGAATTGCACGTTGAATCGGTGCTGCACCACGCCAGCGTGGTAGAAGTGATGCATGTATATTTAAGCAGCCGTATTTGGGGGTTTCTAGTACGACTTTGGGCAAGAGCTGGCCATAGGCTACCACCACCATCACATCTGCATTAAGGCTAGCCAAGGTTTGTTGTTCAGCTTCATTTTTTAAGCTTTCAGGCTGAAAGATATCTAGATTATGTTCTAAAGCTGTTTTTTTTACGGGGCAAGCACTAAGCACACGACCACGGCCTTTGGGGCGATCTGGCTGACAATATACGCCAACAATTTCATGACCGGCAGTTATTAAAGTCTCTAGCACACCAACCGAAAATTCAGGCGTGCCTGCAAATAATACTCTCATGGTTAAAGTGTTTTTCGTGCTGCCTTAATGGCTTGTTTGACTTGATCAGGTGCAGTTGCACCTAGGTGATTTCGCGCACAAAGAGAGCCTTCTAATGAAAGCACGTCAAATACATCGTTTTCAATGCGATCATCAAATACTTGTAGTTCTTCTAAGCTTAATTCACTAAGGTCTTTTTGGTGTTCAATACCATAAGACACAGATTGTCCAACCACCTCGTGTGCATCACGGAATGGCAGTCCTTTTTTGACCAAATAATCAGCTAGGTCAGTGGCAGTGGTATAACCTTTTTTAGTTGAGTTGTACATGTTATCGCGCTTGGCTTCAATGGTTGGCACCATATCAGCAAATACACGCAAGCAGGCCTTGAGCGTATCAACCGTATCAAATAGCGGCTCTTTGTCTTCTTGATTGTCTTTGTTATAGGCGAGTGGCTGTGACTTCATAATGGTAAATAATGAAGTAAGGTTGCCATATACACGACCCGTTTTTCCACGTACTAGTTCTGGCACGTCGGGATTTTTTTTCTGCGGCATAATGGATGAGCCCGTACAAAAACTATCTGGCAGTTCAATAAAATCAAATTGTGCACTTGACCATAAAATTAGCTCTTCTGAAAAACGAGATAAATGCATCATAATCATGCTGGCTGCCGACAAAAACTCAATGGCAAAATCTCGATCACTTACACCATCGAGTGAATTACTACAAATACGATCAAAGCCTAATAACTCTGCCGTACGCTGACGATTAATCGGATAAGTGGTGCCTGCTAATGCAGCGCTGCCAAGTGGCATTGAATTCATACGTTTTCGACAATCAACTAAACGTTCAGCATCGCGTGATAGCATTTCAAAATAGGCCATCATATGATGGCCAAAGCTAACCGGCTGTGCAGCTTGTAAGTGAGTAAAACCAGGCATGATCGTGCTGGCCTCTTTTTCAGCCAAATCAAGCAGTGCTGACTGTAGACGTTTAACTTGCGCGCTAATTTCGTCAACCTGATCACGTAAATACAGGCGAATATCGGTAGCCACTTGATCGTTACGTGAACGACCCGTGTGTAATTTTTTTCCAGCATCGCCACAGATTTCAGTCAGACGAGATTCGACATTCATGTGCACGTCTTCAAGTGCGACTGACCATTCAAAATCACCTGATTCAATTTCACCTAAAATTTGATTAAGACCTGTAATAACTTGGTCTTTTTCTTCTGCTGTTAGAATGCCAACTTCACTTAGCATTGTTGCATGTGCAATTGAGCCTTGAATGTCGTATGGTGCAAGAATCTTGTCAAAAAACACCGAGGCGCCAAAAATCTTCACGAACTCGTCAGTTGGTTCGTTAAAACGTCCACCCCAAGATTGATTGGTTTTTGTTGTCATAATGTTGCACTCATTCGTTGATGTAATTTTTTGGTTGATTTTTCAATCACCTCGTCTAGATCAGTCCAATACAGCTCTTCACTAGGTACACCGATGATTTTACCCAGGGTTGCGCCATAATTGTCAACTAGAATAACGGTTGGAAAGAAGTTGACCGCATACTTAAAAGTAAATTCATTATGTGAAACCTCTTCGTTATAAAAATTGTTAATTTCGTCAAAACTGTCTGCATTAATATGACGAATAATAATTTTTTTGTTGTACTCATCCATTGTTGCCATTGGGCTTAAAACTTCTTCTTTGATTATTTTGCAATATCCACAGTCAGGGATAGAAAACATTATTAAAATAGGTATCTTTTGTTTCCAAACTTTTTGAGAGTCCATTAAGAAGTCTTTTGCAGCTGGCAGAGTAAGTTCTTCAGCTATACTGACATTCGTAAACAATAGTAACAAAAGTAAACTGTATCGAATCATTTGTCCTATTTTAATACAAAGCATGAATAAAACCTTAAAAATTGCAACACGTAAAAGCCCATTGGCCTTATGGCAAGCAGAGCATGTTAAAGCCAGATTAGAACAGCACCATCCTGAACTAAAGGTTGAGCTAGTTAAGATGACCACTAAAGGCGATCAAATACTTAATTCCCCTTTGTCTAAGATTGGCGGCAAAGGCTTGTTTATTAAAGAACTTGAAGTTGGCATGATGGAAGGTGTTGCTGATATTGCCGTACATTCAATGAAAGATGTACCGTATGAAATTCCAGCAGGGTTTGAGCTTGGTGCGATACTTGAGCGTGAAAACCCCTTTGATGCGTTTGTCTCAAATAATTTTGACAGTATTGATGATTTACCTCAAGGTGCTAAGGTTGGCACCTGTTCGATGCGCCGTATTGTGCAGCTTAAAGCCACTCGACCTGATTTAGAGATTTTGGATCTGCGCGGTAACGTAAACACACGTCTTAAAAAGCTTGATGATGGAGAATATGATGCGATTATATTGGCCTGTGCAGGACTTATACGCCTTGGCTTTGAAGGCCGTATTAAACAGCAAATCACTGCTGAACAATCATTGCCAGCCGTAGGGCAAGGTGCAGTCGGTATAGAAATTCGAGAAAATGATCAAGATATTTTAAAGTTAATAGAACCATTGATTGACGAAGAGACAACACATCGAGTTAATGCTGAAAGGGCAATGAACGCACATCTTGAGGGCGGCTGTTCGGTTCCAATTGCTGGATTTTCAACAATTTCTGAGCGTGAAATTACCCTTACAGGTTTAGTTGGAAATGTTGCAACTGGTCAAATCATAAAAAGACAAGTTGTTGGCCATGTTAAAAACGCAGAGTCATTAGGTGTGGAGCTAGCTAATAAGTTAATTCTGCTTGGTGCAAAAGAAATGTTAAAAGGGCAATAATGTCAATGCCAATTAGCCAACAATCTTTAGATCAATTAAAGAACTGGAAAGTTGTTGATGAAAAATTGCAACGAATTTTTGTTTTTAGAGATTTTGTTCAAGCCTTTGGTTTTATGACGCAAGTGGCAATTATTGCTGAAAAGATGAATCACCATCCTGAATGGTCTAATGTTTATAAGACTGTCACGATTGACTTGATTACTCATAGTGAAGGCTTTATAACTCAACTAGATGCTGAATTAGCAGTGAAGATGGATGATATTTTTAATAAAATAAATTACAAAGGGTAGTCAAATATGTTGAGAGCAATCGAAAAAAACTTTTTTAAAATTGTGCAGCGCCTAGGTTTGCTGTTTGCGACACTTTCTTTTATTGCGGTTGTAGGGTTGGGTGTTACCAGCTATCAAAAAATTAACACTAAGGCCAGTGATCAAATTGACACACCAGTGATTAATTTTGCAGATTATCAAAATCCCATCAGTGCTCAAGCGGTGGAAATTAGTACAGATTTAAAAGAGGGCGATGAATTCAATCAAACGTTTGATGCGCAAGTGACAGAGATGGTGGCTGCATTAGATACACTACCTGATACCTCGATTGATAAAACAGACTTAGCGCAAAAAGTTAAAATTTTGGTTAAGATTAAATCAAATGATTACCCTAAAGATTTACAATTGGCTTACGCCAAGTCTTTAGCCAAACTTACCAAACAAATGGTGGTTGTAGGCGGTGAAAAAACCGATGTTGATGATTTCATCAAATGGCATGATCAGGAGTTCGCCAAGCAAGTTAACACTCAAACAAAAAATAACTTTTTACGCATGGGTTCACTGCAAGCAGAAAAAGCCACTGGATTTGCCATGCTAGGTGCCGCTGCCGCCGCTCTAGGGATTTTCATTATGTTTGTTATGATGCTGGTCATGTTGCGAATTGAGCACAACACTCGACAGTAGTCCAAATGCAAGCAATTGGCTATAACGGTTGTGAGTTTATTAAGCTTGAAAAAGTCTTAAGCAATCCTACAGGCCAAGATTTATTGGTTGAAATAAAAGCCATTTCCATTAATCCAATTGATACCAAGGTTAAGCAAACTATTGCCAAAGATAGTGGACCAAAAATTCTAGGCTATGACGCCTGTGGTATTGTTTGTGCAATTGGTGAAAAAGTATCACTTTTTAAAGTGGGCGACGAGGTTTTCTATGCAGGTGATGTAACACGAGATGGGTCTAATGCAACACATCAGCTAGTGGATGAGCGCCTTGTAGGTCATAAGCCAAAATCGCTCAATTTTGAACAAGCTGCTGCACTCCCCTTAACTAGTATTACAGCTTGGGAGTCGTTATTTGACCGCCTGAAAATTACCTCACAAGATAAAAACAAAACCTTATTGTTGATTGGTGCAGCAGGTGGTGTTGGCTCTATGGCGATACAATTTGCCAAGCAAATGATTGGCATGAATGTCATCGCTACCGCCTCACGACCAGAGTCAAAAGCTTGGTGTAAGCAAATGGGCGCCGATACAGTGCTGGAGCATCAACAGCTTGCCGAGCAATTCAAACAGCGGTCATTAACTGCGCCAGACTATATTTTATGTATGGGCGTGCCAGATGATTATCTTGAGCAAATGGCTGATTTAATCGCACCACAAGGATGTATTTGTTTACTTGCGAATGCCCAAAAAAGCTTCGACCTTAATCTGCTAAAAGCCAAAAGCATTACGCTGGTTTGGGAGATGATGTTCACTCGTTCAATGTTTCAAACTGACGATCTCATAAAGCAACACAGGCTACTCAACAGTGTCTCAGAGTTGATCGACCAACAACAGGTTGTGAGTATTGCCACACAACAACTTAGCCCAATTAATATTGATAATATCGCCCAAGCTCATCAGCTAATCGAACAGGGTGATATGATTGGAAAATTAGTGATTGGTAATTAAAACGCACCAGATTAGTAAAATAAAATTTCTGATCTAAAGTGTGCCAGTATGCCAACACTTATAACAAATTCTCAATAATTACTCAATTACCAGCAATATCTTTGGCGCGGCTATATTGGTTGTGTTTCTTAGATTAGGCGTTTGTTTTACAACACCAGAGGTAGGTGCTTTAATTTGATATTTTTCCAGCTCAATCGCTTGAATTTTAATTAGTAGGTTGTGCGCATCTAGCTCACGTTTTTGGGCGTCTCGAGCCATTTTGGCAATGTCTAAATCACGATGAGAGGCGACCATACGGTCATACAATTCTTGTGTTTGTGTTAAATCAAGTTGCGCATCATCAAAGGCCTGTTGTTTAATTTGTTGTATGGTTTGAAGGTGTTGTAATTTGAATTTGGCTTGCCTATTGTCAAGCTTCACCACAACTTCACCCTTGTTAACATGATCGCCAATAGATTTCATTTCAACAATGGTGCTAGATACTTGTGGGTAAATATCTAATGCCAAAGTGGCACCAGATATAAGCATGCTTAATGCTAACCAAGGGCTAAATTTCATAATCTTCTCCAATCAAGTGGTGTAATTTTTTTAGGGTGATGACATAATTAAACTCATTTTCAGCTAACTTTCTCTCACTATCAGTGTAGCTAGTCATAGCATTGCCAATGTCACTTTTGATTTCCATCTCATAGTTTGCTCGTGCCTTTTCTAAATGCAAGTCGCGATAATCCAGCTCTACGATTAATGCCTTATGAATTTGTCTTAATGCACTCAGATTAAGATGATAATCTAACGCCTCTCCAAGTAAATCTTGCTGAAGTTGCTCGATTTCAAGTTGTTTTTTCTTGGATTGAATTATTAATTGAGATATCTTGCTCTCTTGGTTGGCATCCGTACCGAATGGCATGGACAGCTGCAAACCGGCACGCCATTGCCCATTTTTTTCACGTTGATAACCTTGCTCTCCCAGCCGAGCACTGGAGTTAATGACAATCCCTAGGTTGTTTTTTTGTTGTGAAATTTGACGCTTAATCGCCTGTATAGATTGCTCGAGCTGTTTGAGCTTTAAGTTGTTTTTAAGATTTTTTTGATAATATGAAAAATCAGCCAAATCTTTTTTAAACAGGGATTTGTAATCAGGTTTAATAACCTCATCAGGGCGATTTTCATAGTTAATATTGAGCAGTTGCGCTAGTTTTGCACGCGTTTGAATTTGTGCAGATTCGGCCTTAATACGTTGAACTTGGCTGAGTTGAGTGTCAGCTTGCTTTTCTAACAACATTACCTCTGATGCACTTTGTATATCATAATCATCTCTGACTCGCCCTTCACGAATGGCAGATATAGCCAGCTTTTGCAAGGCGGTTTCATAAGATAGATCAGCTAAAACAATATCAAAAAAACCCCGCATAAGTCGAATGGATTTATCTTGTTTTAATTGTTGTAAAGACAGACTTTCATCATTAATTGTATCTAGTTGAGCACTTTTTCCAATTTCAATCGTTTGATTGTAAAGTGTTTTTTTAAGATAAACAAACGCATGAGAGTTGTTGATAGCAGAATCATAGTCGCTACGTTTGGCGAGTTGTAAGTCGATTTTTGCTGTTGTATCGTATTGACTATTCCAATCGTTTAATCGATGCTGCTCTGCATCTATATCAAGTAATTGTTGTTTTTCAGCAAAGTCATATTCGCTCGTCAGTTTTAATATATGACCAAGTGTAAGAGGATTGGGCAGAGGCTCTGAGTAGCTAAAACCAGAGGCGAATATTAATAAGAAACTTAAAAACTTCATCGGTGTTTACGCTTGTAGCGGACAAATTTTTCTTCCAAATAGGCTTTTTCCAGCATGTATTTGGCCAATAGTAAAAAGTCATCTTGGTTGGCAAATCCGGTACGTCTAACGACTCGATTACCCTTGAGATCAAAAAACGCTAGTACAGGCGTAGCACCAATTCTATTGTGTCTTTTGGCGAAAATTCTTTCAATCGTATCATTGCCTTCAAAATCAACCAATTCCAAATCCGATTCTGTGTTAATTTTGTAATTTAAAAAATGGGTTTTAAAGTATTCAATGACTTTAGGCTGGTTTAAGACTTGACGTTCCATTTTTTGGCAAAAAGGGCAGTCGTCCATAAAGAAAAAAACAAATATCCCTTCTTTATTGGCGTCTTGCGCATCGCTTAAATTTTCCGAATAATCGTTAAAATGCTGATCAAACATTGCGCTGTTTGATAGTGCGGGTAGGGCGCTCAGTAAGCTCAAAATTAGCAGTAGTTTTTTAACCATTAAAAAACCTCAAGAAATATATTAGTCCGTTTTGGATAATGGATAGTTATCATATCAGTTAAGGTTCAAAATAACAACCGATTCTTTTAATCAAGCAATTTAATTAATCAAAAAGTGCATTCACAAAATCTTTGGCAGCAAATATTTTAAGGTCGTCAATTGCCTCGCCTACGCCAATAAATCGAATGGGTAGTTTAAGTTCGTCAGAAACAGCGAAGACCACACCACCTTTGGCGGTACCATCAAGCTTGGTAATGCTAATACCACTGAGATCAACAGCCTTATTAAATTCAATGGCTTGATTAATTGCATTTTGCCCTGAGCCGCCATCAATTACCAACATGGTCTCATGTGGGGCATCTTCGTTGTGTTTCTTCAGCACACGCTTGATCTTTTCTAGCTCTTGCATCAGGTTGCCTTGCGTGTGTAATCTACCAGCAGTATCCGCAATGAGAATATCAATATTTTTAGCGCGTGCTGATTCATACGCATCATAGATGACTGACGCAGCATCGGCACCAGTATCTTGGGCAACCACAGGTATTTCATTACGCTCACCCCAGACTTTAAGTTGCTCTACCGCTGCTGCGCGGAAGGTATCACCCGCAGCGAGCATGACTGACTTGCCTTGGTTTTGGAATGATTTGGCCAGTTTGCCAATGGTGGTGGTTTTTCCCGCACCGTTAATACCGACGACTAAAATCACAAAAGTTTCATTGATATCAGTGTCAAGCTGATTGTCTTCAATCAACAGCTTTTCTAATTCATTTTTTAAAAACTCATACAAGCTGTCTGAATCTTTAAGGGTTTTTCTGCTGGCGTTTTTACGCACACTTTCTAATACTTTATCCGTAGTGTTAATGCCAATGTCAGCGGTAATAAGCAAGGTTTCTAACTCATCAAGCAAGTCATCGTTAATTTCTTTTTTGCCTAGTAATAATGCAGACAGGCCAGAGCCTAGCTTTTGTCTTGATTTGACTAAGCGCTCTTTTAACGAAGCAGGTTTTTCTTCTGTTGGAGATTTATCTTTTTTAAAAAAATTAAACAAGGCTTATGGCTATAATGATTGAATAATGAAAGCGTTAATTTTACTATTCTTTGGTTTGTCTCATTCTTTATTTGCCAACTCACTTGATTTGGCCGAACAAGGCATCACCCAAGCCACGTTAGACAACGGTCTAAAGATTGTTGTAAAGACTGATTCACGTGCCCCAGTATTCATCTCTCAACTTTGGTATAAAGTTGGCGCCAGTGATGAATCACGCCCGACAACCGGCGTTTCTCATATGTTAGAACACATGATGTTTAAAGGTACTCATGCCTATAAATCAGGTGAATTTTCACAAATTATTGCCAGAAACGGTGGCGATGAAAATGCCTTTACTTCAAAAGACTTTACCGCTTATTATCAAAAAATGCACAAGTCGAAGCTTGAGCTAGCCATCAAGATGGAAGCAGATCGCATGCGCAATCTAACTTTTTCTAATCAAGAATTAGCCAAAGAACGACAAGTGGTGATTGAAGAGCGACGCATGCGTGTTGAAGATAAGCCCAATGCAAAAGTTTATGAAAACCTACGCTTGATTTCATTTGACGAACAAGGCGCCTACCACTCGCCAGTGATCGGCTTCCAAAAAGACATAGAAGCCTACAGTTTGAATGATCTTAGAGTTTGGTATGAAAAATACTACGCACCAAATAACGCCACATTGGTGGTGGTTGGTGATGTTAATCCTACCGAGGTTATTACCTTGGCCAAACAATATTTTGGCGATTATGCTTTTAATTCAAATATCAAGCCATCAAATAGAGCTGCCATTACACTCAAAGGAAACTCTAAAATATTAAAGCTAAAAGCCAAACTGCCTTTTTATGTATTGTCATTCCCTGTGCCAAGCTTAAGCACAGTTAACAATGAAAAAACTGCCTATACGTTAGAAATGTTGGCTTATGTGCTTGATAATGGATTATCCAAATCACTGATTAGAAATCAACAAATCGCATCAAGCATTGGCGTGGGTTATCGTTTATATGACAAATACGATACTTTGTTTACCCTAAGCTTTGTGCCAGCCAATGGTGTCAG
>JAERTA010000020.1 GCA_016845205.1 Gammaproteobacteria bacterium | reverse complement strand
ACTATTTTCTCATTGTTTTATTTTTACATCGATGGCAAGGATACGGTGAAACGACTTAAAGATTTGTCACCACTAGAAAACCACTTAGATGATATTTTGTTTAATCAGTTTTCAAACTTGTCTGTTACTTTAGTGGGTAGTGTTTTTATTATTGCACTATTACAAGGTCTGGTGTTTTCTATCGGTATTGCAATTGTCGATCTTCCAATATTGTATTTTGGTATTGCTATGGCTTTGGCCAGCTTTATCCCGGTACTTGGCGGCTTAATTATTTGGCTGCCTTTAAGTTTATATTTATACGCACAAGGGCATACCGCTGATGCGATGATTATTGTGCTGTTTGGTGCAGTCTTTATTGGTACGATTATTGACAACATTATCCGCCCTATTGTTATTAAGCGATTATCAAGCAAATCAACCAAAGCGAGTGCATTAGATCATACACTTATTACGGTGCTTTCTACATTGGCAGGTATTATGCAGTTTGGCATCTTAGGGTTGTTTATTGGCCCAATCATTGCTGCAATGGCGATTAGCATCTTTGATGTATACGCCATCAAATACGCAGATACACTCGATCAGTCTTAAAATTCGTTAATCGGGTATAATATTGTCTTTTTCTTAAAAGACAGTACTATGCTAACAAAACTGGTTAAATTCTTAGAGAATAATCATCCGGATTCTAATATTAATGATTATCTAGATGCTAAATACATACAGCTTAGTAATCCACAGCTTAAACAAATTGCTGATGCGCTAAATTCTGGTGAATTACAAACCAGACCAGCTTCAAGTTGCACTGCTGATCGTTTCATTTTTCATTTTGGCGATACGATTATCCTAGTGCAAAAAGACACAACTAAATCAAGCGCTGTTTACCAAGCTGAGCTTTCTTGGGAAACTGACTTTATGGCAATCCATTCAACCAGAAGCAAAGGTAAAGGTTTTTATTTTATTGCGTTTGAATTTGATGACGATTATCAAGTCACGCTTAAGGAGACGGATAAATTCCTAGAAGATCAAGTTAGAAATGAAGAGCAAAATCAAGAATTAATTGATAAAGCCTTGCCAGTACTTAAGGGTTTTATGTCAGCTATCTCAGAATAAGCTTAAACATCTAACCTAATTGGGTTGCTTTTTTAAGCTTTGGCCCTGCTTTAAAGGTAACCACCTTTCTTGCTGAAATCATTACTTGTTCGCCTGTTTTAGGGTTTCTGCCTGGTCTGGCTGATTTTTCTCTAACAATAAAATTACCAAAGCCAGACAACTTCACCTCTTCGTCTTTTGCAAGCGAGTCTTTAATCGAGTCAAAAAAATCATTGGTAATGGATAAAGCTTGATTGTGCGTCACGTCGATTTTCTCAACCAATAAATCCGCAATGTCTTTTTTAGTAACTGACATTATCTTTGAGTGGCTGAAAATTTATCTTGCATTAGAGCTAGCACTTCACCCACTTTGGCGTTAACTTCGTCGTCACTTAATGTGGATTCTAACGACTGGTAAGTCAAATTAAGGGCAACACTCTTTTTGCCAGATTCAATGTTCTCGCCAGCGTAAATATCAAATAAGCTCACACCGACAAAATGAGGTTGATTCATATTCTCAATGCTACTCATAAGATCAGCAACTGGCGTTGCTTCATCTAACACCAAAGCAATGTCTCTTGCTGATTGTTGGTAAGACGAAAATGCCTCGTATTTAGCAACTTTGCCTGATAGGATGGCATCAAGGTCGATTTCAAATAAATAACACTTAGATAGTGATAATTGTTTTTGTACGACTGGCGATAAAGCGCCAATATAGCCAACTTGCACACTATCCAACAAAATCTTAGCACTTTGGCCTTTTTGCAATGCAGGATGCTCAGCTGCTTCAAAAGAAAACTGATTGCCTGTCAGTGTTAACAATGATTCTAAGTCCGCTTTAGCATCAAAGAAATCTAGCGGTTGAAGCTCTGTTGACCACTGTGCATCAAAACGATTACCGGAAACAACGCCTGCTAATTTGTTAGATTGTTCATCTGCTTTAACGCCGCCAAAACACAAACCGATTTCAAAAAACCTTGCATCAGTATGCCCGCGTCGTTGATTAGACTCAACCGTTTGCAATAAGCCCGCCCAAAGTGATGAACGCATGGTTGACATATCAGCTGAAATTGGATTACTTAAGGTAATTTTTTTGGCTTCTGGATCAATTAAATGTTGGTATTTTTCTGAAACGAAGCTATAAGTAATGACTTCTTGATAACCGCGGCTCACTAATGATTGAGCAATGTCATACTTGTCAATAGTCGCCTCAGAGATAGTGTTAATATTCGCATCTAACGATAGCTTTTGTACAGGTAGCTTATCGTAGCCATAAAGTCTGGCAAGCTCTTCAATTAAATCAGCCGGAATACGAATATCAAACCTAAAACTTGGTGGAATGATTGTCCAAGAATCTGCGCTCTTATTACTGATCTCAAAATCAAGATTGGTGAATTTTTCTTCAATCCAATTTGAGTCTAGTTCAAAACCCAAAATCTTTTGAATCTTAGCCTGGGTAATGGTGATTGGATTAAGTGCTGGCAATGCGCTTTCATCCACACAGTTGCTAATATCGCTGGCTTCACCGCCACAAATATCAATAATTAGCTGCGTTGCTCTATCCATGGCAACTTCGGTGATATTAAAATCTACGCCACGTTCAAAACGCAGTGAAGACTCAGTATGTAAGCCGTAATTTCTAGCCTTACCAGCAATTGAAACTGGCTCAAAAAACGCACTTTCTAATAAAATTTGAGTTGAATCATCTTGTGTAGAACTACCCATACCACCCATCACACCGGCAATCGCTAATGGAGAATTATCATCAGCAATAATCAACGTATCGTCATTTAGCTCGACACTTGATTCATTTAACAGCTTGATTTTTTCACCTGCTTTGGCATTTCTAACTTCAATTGCACCATTGATTTTTTCTAAATCAAATGCGTGCATCGGCTGGCCTAATTCTAATAACACGTAATTGGTAATATCAACCACAGGCGAATGAACTTGCTGACCTGAGCGTGTGAGCTTGTCTGCCATCCATTTTGGGGTTTTAACGGTGTTGTTAATACCACTTATGGCTCTGGTTAAATACTTTGGACAAGCTTGAGTATTGCTAACGCTTGTTTTAATGCTTGATGTCCCTTGAGAATTAACGTTAATCTCTGGCATTTTAAACGCCATGTTATAGTTAGCACTGACTTCACGAGCCACACCTAATACCGAGAAACAATCACCACGGTTTGGGGTAATGTCTAACTCAATGATATTATCGTCTAAATCTAAATACTCTCTAATATTTTGGCCAATCGGTGCGTCACTCTCTAGCTCTGATATGCCATCAGACGAATCTGCCATGCCGAGTTCGGACTCTGAACAAATCATACCGAATGATTCAACACCACGAAGTTTGGCTTTTTTGATTTTTAAACCACCGGGTAATTTCGCACCAACAGTTGCAACAATCACTTTTAAATCAGCGCGCACGTTGCTGGCGCCACAAATAATTTGCAGATTGTCAGCCTCGCCTACATCAACTTGACACAAATTAAGCTTGTCAGCATCTGGATGCTTCTCACAACTCACCACATGACCGACAACAACGTTGTCAAATGCAGGTGCAACTGTTTCAATACCGTCAACCTCAAGACCAGCCATGGTTAACTGCTCGGCTAGCACTTCGTCGCTTACTTTAGGGTTAATCCATTCTCTTAACCAAGACGTCGAAATATTCATTTAAACTGCCTCAAAAAGCGAATGTCGTTTTCAAAGAAAAGACGAAGATCGTTAACGCCATAGCGCAACATCGCTAAACGCTCAACACCCATACCAAAAGCAAGACCGGTGTACTCTTCGCTATCAACTTGAGCTGAATCTAGGACATTAGGATGCACAACACCACAACCCAACACTTCTAACCAGCCTGTTTTTTTGCAAACACGGCAGCCTTTACCACCACAAATAACACATTCGATATCAGCCTCAGCTGATGGTTCAGTAAATGGAAAATACGAAGGACGAAAACGCACTTGAAGATCTTCTTTTTCAAAATAAGCACGTAAAAAGTCAATCAACAAGCCTTTTAGTTGTGCGAAATTAGCCTCTTTATCGACAATCAAGCCTTCAACTTGATGAAACATTGGTGTATGGGTGATATCAGAATCACAGCGATAAACTCGACCTGGTGCAATAATGCGTAAAGGTGGCTTTTTGTTTTCCATGGTGCGAATTTGCACCGGAGAAGTATGCGTCCTTAAAACCGTGCTTTCATCAAAATAAAAGGTATCGTGCATGGCACGTGCCGGATGATGATCAGGGATATTAAGGGCAGTAAAATTATGAAAATCGTCTTCAATCTCAGGGCCAGTTTCTACTTCGAAACCATTTTTTGCAAATAAAGATTGGATACGATTTAAAGTAATGGTGACTGGATGCAGACCACCCATCTCAACATTTCTACCTGGAAGAGAAACGTCAATCTTTTCTTCTAAAAGACGTTTTTCTAATTCTAGGGTTTCTAGGTGATTTTTTCTATCAGTTAGCAGGTTTTGTACGCTAACTTTAGCCTGGTTAATGGCTTCACCCATTTTAGGGCGTTCTTCTTTTGACAGCTTTCCTAAGCCTTTCAAAAGTGCAGTCAATTCACCTTTTTTACCTAAAAACTTAACTCGTAAATCGTCAAGCTCTTTTAAGCTTCCTGCTGCGGCAATAGATGCCTTAGCTTGATCAAGAATCGCGTTAATCATAAGTAAAAGTTAATTAAATAAAGACTGTAATCAACTTACAGCCTTTAATAAATCTACTTAGCGGCTGACGCTAATGCTTCTTTAGCCTGAGTGGCGATTTGAGCAAATGCTGCTTTATCAAAAATCGCGATATCCGATAAAACTTTACGGTCAATCTCAATACCCGCTTTGTTCATACCATCGATCATTCTTGAATAACTCAAACCATTATTACGTGCTTCAGCATTAATACGTACAATCCAAAGTCTACGGAACTGACGACGTCTTTGACGACGGTCACGGTACGCATACTGGCCTGCTTTGATTACTGCTTGCTTTGCAACGCGGTAGACTTTTGATCTCGCGCCGTAATAACCTTTAGCTTTCTTTAAAATTTTCTTGTGTTTGGCGTGCGCCTGCACACCTCTTGATACTCTTGCCATTTTCTATACTCCTATTAACTGTACGGTAACATTTTACGAACCATTGGTACGTCAACTTTCTCGACAGTATCAGGTGCGCGTAGACCACGTTTTCTAGAAGTACTCTTCTTTGTCAAAATATGACGTAGGTGAGAGTGTTTACATTTATAACCACCACTGGCAGTTTTTTTGAAGCGCTTTGCAGCACCCCTATTGGTTTTTAACTTCGGCATAATTTTCTCCTTGTCCTTTGGACATATTTGCTATTCGTATGAATAACTTTTCTTAAAAATAAAGAAACAGCGTTGTTAGGCTAGGTAAGGCGTTTGACCGCAGACAGTACAACTAGGTACGGCAAGGTCAAATAACGCAACATAGCCTAACATTTGCTATTTCTTTTTTGATTTGGGTGCCAGCATCATGCCTAGCTGACGACCCTCCATCTTTGCCTTTTGCTCTACATTGGCAAATTCTTCTGTATCTTTCTCAATTCTATCTAGCATTTCCATGCCCAGTTCTCTGTGCTGCATTTCGCGACCACGGAACCAAATACTTACTTTAACCTTGTCACCATTATCTAAAAATTTAACCAAATTTCTAAATTTAATTTGGTAGTCGCCTTCTTCTGTGCCTGGACGATATTTAATGGTTTTAACGGTTGTTTTCTTTTGTTTCTTTTTTTGATCGCTCAGCTGCTTCTTTTGTTCATAAAGAAACTTACCAAAATCCATAATTTTACAAACAGGTGGTTCAGCGTTAGGAGAAACCTCAACCAAATCTAGGCCGGCCTCTTCTGCCATTTCTCTTGCTTGTCTTGTGTTTACAACACCAGCTTGGTCACCGTTGGCATCAATTAATCGAACTTCTGAAACTTTAATGTAATCATTAATTCGAGTTTTTACTTTGTATGGTTTTTTAATAATTATCCCTCTTTAACTAATTTTACAAACGCTTCTATCGACATAGAACCTAAGTCTTCGCCGCCACGTTGTCGCACTGAAATCTCATCATTTTCCATTTCTCTACCACCCGCCACCAAAATATAAGGGTAGCGTTGCATAGAGTGCTCGCGTATTTTAAAGCCTATCTTCTCATTTCGCAAGTCCGAAACCACTCTAAGCCCTTGTTTTTTTAACTTTTTCTCAACATCAGCAACAAAATCATGCTGTTTTTCAGAAATATTCAAGATTACTGCTTGAATTGGTGCCAACCAAGATGGAAATGCACCTTCATGATGTTCGATCAAAATACCCACAAATCTTTCTAATGAGCCAACGATTGCACGGTGCAACATTACCGGTGTTTGCTTAGAGTTATCTTCAGCCACATATTGCGCATCTAGACGTTCTGGCATTGAAAAATCAACCTGCAAAGTACCACATTGCCACTCACGATCTAGGCAATCTTTAAGCACAAACTCAATCTTCGGACCATAAAATGCACCCTCTCCCTCTTGCAGTTCCCATTTAATGCCTTTAGCATCTAGCGCTTCGGCGAGTGCAGCCTCTGCACGATCCCATACTTCATCAGAGCCCACGCGCTTTTCAGGGCGTGTTGAAAGTTTAATGTCTACATTGTCGAAACCGAAATGTTTATAAACATCAAAGGTTAAGTCAATAAAAGTAGAGACTTCCGATTGGATTTGATCTGCGGTACAAAAAATATGACCATCGTCTTGTACAAAATTACGCACACGCATAATACCGTGTAGTGTCCCTGATGGCTCGTTACGATGACAAGAGCCAAACTCAGCCAAACGTAATGGTAAATCACGATAAGACTTTAACCCTTGATTATAAATTTGGATATGTGCTGGGCAGTTCATTGGCTTAACCGCGTAGTCACGGTTTTCACTGTTGGTGGTAAACATGGCATCACCAAACTTATCCCAATGGCCTGATTTTTCCCAAAGTGTTCTATCAATTAATTGTGGTGTATGCACCTCTTTGTAGTCGTTATTTCTAAATACTGAGCGCATGTATTGTTCAACTTGCTGATACAACGTCCAGCCTTTTTCATGCCAAAACACCATACCAGGCGCTTCTTCTTGCATGTGGAATAAATCCTGAGTTTTTCCAATCTTGCGATGATCACGCTTTTCAGCCTCTTCTAGGCGGTATAAATAATCTTTAAGATCATCTTTGCTTGCCCAAGCGGTACCATACACACGTTGTAGCATTTCATTGTTGCTATCACCACGCCAGTATGCACCGGCTAATTTCATCAATTTAAAGGCTTTTAATTTAGCAGTTGACGGTACATGTGGGCCACGACACAAATCGATAAAGTCGCCTTGTTGATATAAAGACAGTGTTTGATCAGCTGGAATGGATTCAATAATTTCAGCCTTGTAATGCTCGCCTTTGGCTTTAAAAAAATCAACTGCTTCATCACGAGACATTTCTGAACGCTCAATCTTAAGATTTTGCTTAACCAAGTGATTCATGTTTTTTTCAATTTTGGCTAGATCGTCTTCAGAAAAACCATCTTTATAAGCAAAATCATAATAAAAACCATTGTCAATGACCGGACCAATTGTCACTTGCGCATCAGGATAAAGCATTTGTGTGGCTTGCGCCAAAAGATGGGCTGTTGAGTGGCGAATTACTTCAAGACCTTCATCGTCTTTGTCGGTAATAATAGCAAGCGATGCATCTTGATCAATCACATAAGAAGCGTCAACCAACTCACCATCAACCTTGCCAGCAAGGGTTGCTTTAGCCAAACCAGAGCCAATTGACTTGGCCACTTCAAATACATTTACAGCTTGGTCAAAAGAGCGCTCACTTCCATCTGGTAGGGTAATTACTGGCATTATGAAATTATTAAAAATTTAAAAAATATTATTTTACCTTGATGTAGTGCATTTTTATACACCTTATCGGTATTTTCTATTCGTATGAATTAAACTAAAAATCAACTTAATTAATGAAATCCAATGTTAATAGTAAACGATTCTCATTATTTGATAAATCTGGCGAACGATGCACAAGTGCAAAATTTTCATTTTCTTGCCAAAGCACCCCTTTCATTAACGCAACATCTCCAAAACGCATCTGTTTAATGCTCTCTTGAGTTTTATATAAACCAGACACACTATCAGGCAGACCATTACTTCCTAATCCTAGTTTAGTATGGTCGACAACCTCGTGCGCAAGCCACTGCGTAGCACTACCTTGGTAAGTTGTAACAAGTCTACAAGGCACCTTGTCAATATGAAATTTTGGGCACATTGCATGATCAACTGTATGCAAACGCAATCCAACCTGTTTAAGTTCAAACAAATAGCAGAACATTTCTACGAGCTTGCTTATATCATTATTTAATTCAGACAAATTCAAACCATGGTCATGTTTTTTAAAAGCATTATCAATATGTGACTTCACATCTGCCGGATTTGTAATAATTTCCAATCGAAAGTTAGGGTTAAATTCTAAAAAACTACTCACAGAGTTTTGTAAACTTATGCTTAATTTACGCTGCCAAATAGCTAAGTTAATTTGCGCTTGATAAATGCTTGTAAAAACAGTTGGATCATCACTGATTGAGACGTGTTGATTAGTTAACAAAGTATCTTTAACAGGTTTGATTTTTTCGTCTATTGCTTCTACAGCTATCATAATTTTTTATCCTTGTGTTTGTGTTTGTTTTTGACTAGATTTTGATACTAGCGCAATCTAGTCACATTTATCTGAAATTTCTTTCAATTGCAATAATATTGCAATTATAGAATAATATTGTATACTGATTCAGTTATGAAAATAAACTTTTCTCCATTAAGATCTAGCTTAAAAGCACGAATGTTACTTGTGAGTATTCCTATTGCCCTATTGTGGCTATCTATTGGATGGGCATTAATATAAACAATGACAACAGGCAACCCAATTATTCATTTTAGCAATTTAACTCTAGGATACGACCGACACCCTGCAGTTCACCATCTAGAACACACAGTTAACACTGGAGAATTACTAGCGGTGGTTGGGCCCAATGGATCTGGAAAGTCAACTCTTCTAAAAGGCATTATTGGCAACCTAAAACCGTTAGAAGGTGAAATCAAATTCAACAACATTCATCCAGCAGAAATTGCCTATTTGCCGCAACAAGTGGATATTGACTTAAATTTTCCAATTTCAGTATTTGATATGGTGTCTATGGGATTATGGCATAAGGTTGGCGCTTTTAAAAAATTTGATGCCAATCTAAATGCAAAAATCCATGACGCATTGCATATGGTAGGTCTATGTGGTTTTGAGTCACGCCCCATTAACGCTTTATCGGGTGGTCAGGTACAACGATGTTTATTTGCAAGACTCTTGTTACAAGATTCCCAAGTTATTCTTCTCGATGAACCGTTTGCAGCCATAGACACTTCAACAATAGATGATCTTATGGGGCTTATCAATAGCTGGAACAAAGAAGGTCGCACAATCATTGCTGTCTTGCATGATTTTGAACTGGTTGCTAAACACTTTCCCGAAACGTTACTATTGGCTAGAGAGTTAGTAGCAGCAGGAAAAACCAACAAAGTTATCACTAAAAGCAATCTCGATAAAGCCAACAAACTAACCAAATCATTTAAAGATAGAGAGGTTGTATGTTGCACAAGCTGATAACTGTTATACGCTATGCAGCAAACCTTAATAAAAATGCTTGATTTATTTTTTTCACCATTTATTGAGTTTGGTTTTATGCGAAGAGCCTTAGTTGGCTGCTTGGCATTGGCGCTGGGCGCAACGCCTATTGGTGTATTTCTTACCTTAAGAAAAATGAGTTTAACTGGTGATGCAATGGCGCATGCGATATTACCTGGCGCAGCAATAGGATATCTGATTGCCGGCTTATCACTTGGCGCTATGACAATTGGCGGTGTAATTGCTGGTATTACTGTGGCAATACTTTCAGGCTTGGTTGCTCGTACAACCATTGCTCAAGAAGATTCTAGTTTAGCTGCTTTTTATCTAATATCTCTAGCTATTGGTGTTGTCATTGTGTCTATGCGAGGTAGTAATGTAGATCTATTACATATTTTATTTGGTACCGTACTTGCCTTAAATGATGAAGCGATTTATCTAGTGGCCGGAATTTCAACTGCAACACTGTTGACTCTTGCCATAATTTATCGGCCTCTGGTGCTTGAGTGTTTAGATCAAAATTTTCTAAACTCGGTAAGTAGTCTCAGTCCAATTGCCCATTATGGATTTCTTATCCTTGCAGTTTTAAATTTAGTTGGTGGCTTTCACGCATTAGGGACATTAATGGCTGTAGGCATTATGATATTACCAGCAGCAGCTGCGAGATTCTGGACTAGAGACATAACGCCACTCATTGCAATAAGTATCCTAATGGCTTTTTTCAGTGGATTCATTGGCCTGCTTCTATCTTATTACATCAGCCTACCTTCGGGTCCAGCAATTATCCTTACAGCTGGAGCAATTTATATCTTTTCACTGATCTTTGGATTTAATGGGGTTGTTATACAAAAAATTCAACGTCAATATCATTACAAAGCTTAATTTTTTAACCGCAATACAGGAGTATTAATATGAAAATAAAAAAACTAAAATTACTATTTATAGCTTTATCTATAGCCACTGCAAGCTTTACATCTCAAGCACAAGTCAACAACAAAATCAATGTTGTTGCCACATTTAGCGTCCTAGGGGATATGACTAAAAATATAGGAGGCAATAGAATTAATCTAACCACCTTAGTGGGTCCAAATGGTGATGCCCATGTTTATCAACCAACGCCAGCAGATGCGCAAGCTGTAGCTGAGGCAGATTTACTAATCATTAATGGTGTTGGTTTTGAGGGCTGGATAGAAAGATTAATCCAAGCATCTAATTATCAAAAACAAGTGATTGTGGCTACCAATGGTGTAAATCTTATTGACATGAAAGAAGAAGATCATCATGATGAAGAGCATGGCGAGCATGAGGATGACAAACATGAAGAACATCACGACGATGAGCATGATAAACACGAAGAAGATAGTCATGCAGGACACCATCATGGTGATACCGATCCACATGCATGGCACAGTTTAGCCAATGGCAAAATCTATGTTAAGAATATTGCTAATGGCTTAATGGCGGTTGACCCAAGTTCACAAAATATTTACAAAAATAATCTAAAATATTACACAAACCAAATCAATGCGCTAGAAAGTCGAATCCGCAAGCACGTTGCCTCTACACCTAAAGATAAGCGCAAAGTTGTAACACCACACGATGCATTTGGTTACTTGTCTTCAACTTATGGCATCGAGTTTTTTGCACCGGTTGGTTTTAGTACTGAATCAGAAGCGTCTGCTAAAGATGTTGCGACTTTAATTCGCCAAATTAAGAAGAACAATATTTCTGCAGTATTTATTGAAAACGTCTCTGATAATAGATTAATTAATCAAATTGCACGAGAAACTGGCGCAAACGTTGGTGGTGTTTTGTATTCTGATGCACTTGCTAAAAATGGGCAAGCTAGCACCTACTTGGGAATGGTAAAACACAATATCTCTACTCTATCCTCAACTTTGAAATAAAACCACCCCTATGTTTTACAAAGATATTCCTACAAATTTAATCATTGGCTGGCTTGGCAGTGGAAAAACAACGGTTATAAGACACTTGTTAAAACAGGTGCCCAAAGGTGAAAAATGGGGGGTGTTGGTCAATGAATTTGGAGAGATAGGAATTGACGGTGCATTACTAGAAGGTGATGGTGTTACAGTTCAAGAAGTTGCAGGTGGTTGCATGTGTTGTGTATCATCAGCTGGTTTTGAAGTTGGACTGAATAGACTAATTAGAGATACAAACCCTGATCGCATTCTTATTGAACCAAGTGGATTAGGCCATCCGGCACAGATACTCGATAAACTTACCTATCCACCTTTTAGTGCGGCGATCCATCTACAAGCAACAATTGGTCTTATAGATGCTCGCCAATTATCTCAGCCTCAATATAGTACACACCCTACATATCAGGATCAAATTCAATTGGCAGATATCATAGTAGCGTCTAAATCCGACTTATACGATGATGAAGCAACCCAAGATTTTGAACAATTTGTACGCTCAATACACCCTCCCAAACAACATTTAGCTACTATTGAGCATGGCCAAGTACAAAGAGCGTGGCTAGAGATGCCCAGACTTAAATTCAAAGCAACTTTTCCAGAGGCACATCAATTTTTACTCCAAAACAGCTCTAATGGTTACCAGAGTGATAAAGACAACAATCGCGATCAAAACCATACTTTACAAAGTGATTGGACAAAAATAGAAAAATCGCAAGATGATTATCATGGTTGTGGATGGATTATTAATAACAAAAAAGTGTTTGATAAATCATCTTTGGTTAACTTACTTAACACACTTTCTGCAGAACGCATTAAAGGCGTTATTAACACTAATAAAGGCTGGTTTACTTTAAATTTAACGCCTAATGAGCAAGATATAGAAAAGATTAACCCAAGAGCAGATAATCGTATAGAGATTATTCACAATTCACCTCTCAATTGGGAGGCAATTGACCAAGATCTAGCAAACCTATCATGCAATGAATAATTTTTTCTTAACTGTTATCACAGCTTAAAAACTTACATTATGAAAAATAACTACTTTAAATCTATTGAATCAGCCTCATTAGGAGAGTCATTCCCCCTAGATAAAGCCATCAACGAACTCAGCTTTAATGATCAAGGACTTATTGCTGTTATCACTCAGGATTTCACCAGTAAAGATGTACTAATGATGGCTTGGATGAATCTATCAGCTTTACTAAAAACACTGGATACAGGGCAAATGACTTATTGGTCTCGTAGTAGATACGCGCTTTGGATAAAAGGAGAGACTAGTGGGCACACTCAAGAGTTAGTTGAGATGTCATTTGACTGTGATGGCGATACTATTTTATGCAAGGTCAATCAAAAAGGTGCTGCTTGTCATACTGGAAGACCAAATTGTTTTTACTTAAAAACACAGGTTCAAAACAATCAAATTGTAGTTGTTAGTAAACAAATCGAATAAAAAACACTGTTAATTGACAATCGTTTCAATCTTAAGCCCCTATTTATAAAATTTCCAAAATTTTCTCTCATCTAAAAACTCAGCACTTTATACAAGCCTTGCCTGTATCAAAAGGGTTAAAAAATACTGATTTATTACTAAAACATATAGGTTTTATATGTGTTTATGGGGTTTTTTGGATAAAAAACAAATTTTTTTTAAATTGATAACACTTTATAAAGAGATGAGGACTTAATTCGTAAAATTTTCGAAATTTTTACAATGGATTAATTTGCTCAACCATCAACTGTAAATTACAACGCCCTTGCCAAGTGTTGACCGATAATTTGTAAGCAATAGTTATTTGCTTAACCTCAAGAGGTGCTTGAAAAAAAGCAATCCCGTCGTGTACTTGAGTGTCGCCAATTAATTTTAGTCGGCACTTTAGGTGTTTTTCACCCACTACTTTTTGCTCAACAATTTCAAAATCGCCATAAAAGATTGGCTCCTCAAACCCTTGTCCCCACGGACCTGCTTGCTCAATAAGTTCAGCATTAGTTAGTGAAACATCAAACGCTTCAAGCTTGCCATCAGTTAACAGCTCC
>JAERTA010000019.1 GCA_016845205.1 Gammaproteobacteria bacterium | reverse complement strand
TGTAAGAAAAAATCAATTAGCTTGGCAAATTCGCCATCAAGTTTACCGGCTTGTTGTGCTAATTGCGCGCTAGAGGCTAAGTTTTTTTGCCACTGAGTCGCGAGCTTGTCCACCTCGTCAGGTTGCAAGGATGGGGGTTGTTGTGCAAGCTGTGAGGAACCACCTTTATTGCCATCATTTGATTTTGACTCTGGGGTAGATTGTTGCTATTGCTCTTTTTGTAGATCGTCCTCACGCATGCCACCATCCGCTCATTTAGAATCATCGTTAGCTTGGTCGTCATAAAGGTGTTGATCCATGGGTTCTTGATCAAGATTATCGTCAATCATCGGGTAGATTTCTTCGGCAATCATGCCTTCATACTGGCGGAAAATTGGCACATCAATTGGCGGATGAAGGCCTTCTTTAATCAAGAGTGGGTTAATGGCAAAATCACAAGCCAAATCCCATTTGTGCTTGGTGCGATTGCCACGACGTGCAAAGTGCGTGAGCGCACAATGGAGCGCTTCATGAATGAGTACAAATTTGATTTGATGGTTGTTTAACGAAGCAATAAACTTGGGGTTGTAATAAAAGCTTTTAGCGTCGGTAGCGCTGGTTTTACACCAAGAGTCTGCAGCAACTAATGGCAAACGCAAGACTAAATTACCCAAAAAAGGCTTATCTAGCATAAGCTGTGTACGCGCCTTGGTTAGGCGGTTTTTAATGGCTTCTAACTCGGTCGTGTTTAGTGTTTCGTCTTGTTCTGGTTGAACAATATCCTCGCCAACGACTCTAACCTTTTGTTCAGGTTTAGGTGGATCATCTTGCCATGTGGGATACTTATCCAAAGCGCACCTTAGTCAAACATGGTGTCCGCAATTTGGCTAGCCCAATTAGCAAACTCAGGAATGGTGAAAATTTCTTCACCAATTGCACGCTGCATGTCAGACACCAACATAACACCAAGTTCTTTTTGCGGGAAGTCGCGGGCAAAGTTAAGAATGTTGCCCCAAACTTGCTGAGCATTATCTTTACCTTTAACACTAATTGCCCTACCTACTAGTGCTGAGCAAATGGCGTATTGAAGATCGATTGCTTCGGGAATAGAAACCGACTCACCATTAACAATGGCATCTAGATCTGGCAAGTCTTCCAAGTGCTCGATAAAGGTAGCAACCTCAACGCCGGCCACTTCACCAACACAGGCGCTGGCTGCTTGTCTAAACAGCTTAAGATTGTCGTCAAATTTATTAAGCGCACGATGGGTAAATTCCCAAGTTCTTGGCGATGGAAAAGCCACTGGATTGTGCGCAGGATCAAATTCAAATAAATGCTCTGGACGATAGCGCAAGAAACCAATAATACGCTCATCAATGTTGTTTTTATAAGCCCAAGCCACCCAGTCATCAAGATTGACATCAAGCTCATAATGAGAGAAACGATTGGCCAGTGGTGCTGGCATTGAATAAGTCACACCGCGATCACCTTGGCGATTGCCTGCCGCAAAAATAACCCAACCCTCAGGCACCATATAATCACCCAAGCGGCGATCTAAAATAAGCTGATAAGCTGCGGCAGATACTGTGGGTGGCGCCGAGGTGATCTCATCAAGGAATAAAATGCCTTGCTCACCATGACGAGCTGCATCAGGCAATAATGATGGGATTGACCAATCAACCAAATCGCCATTTTTAAAAGGGATACCACGAAGATCGCTTGGCTCCATTTGTGAAAGACGAATATCAATCATCGGTACGTTATGTTCAAGCGCTACTTGAGCGATAATTTGAGACTTACCAATACCTGGTGCGCCCCACAACATCACTGGTGTATGATGACCTTGAATAACGGATTCAAACTCTTGGTTAAGAATTTTACTGACTTGTTCTGGACGCATTAAAAGTTACCCCTGCTACTTGAAAACATAAAAACTAACCCTATTTTATAGCAATAGACGATAAAATTACCCAATATGACTAAGCCTACTATTGAACCAAGCTCTGAGGAGTTGTTTAACTTTCCTTGCGACTATCCAATTAAAATTATGGGTAAAGATTGCACCGAGCTAAGCGTTACTATGTGTAGCATTATTGAGCGTCATGCTGGAAAAATACATCCAAATCAAATCAGCAGTAAGAAGAGCTCAAAAGGCAGTTATATCTCTTACACAGTTAGAATTGTCGCCACTAGCCGCACACAATTAGACTGCATTAATCAAGAATTACAAGACGACCCTCTGGTTGCTTATATCTTGTAGCTAAGTATGAAAATCATCAATCTTGGTTTGCAAGATTATGTCCAAACCTGGGATGCGATGAAAAGCTTTACCCAATTGCGTGATACCGATACCGAGGACGAGCTATGGATTGTAGAACATCCCAGTGTGTTTACACAGGGTATTTCTGGCAAGGCTGAGCATTTATTACAAAGTAGCGACATTCCGGTGGTTGATACTGATCGCGGTGGTCAGATCACTTATCACGGACCAGGGCAGCTAATTGTTTATTGTTTGATTGACTTGAAGCGCTTGGGTGTTGGGGTAAAGAAAATGGTGTCTTTGATTGAGACTTCTATTATGGATTTATTAAAAATTCATGGAATTGACTCCCATTTAAAAGATGGTGCGCCAGGTGTGTATGTAGATGGTGCCAAAATTGCCGCTCTTGGCTTAAAAGTTAAAAATAGTAGAACATACCATGGACTGAGTTTAAACGTCGATATGGAGCTATCAGCCTTTGCACAAATAAACCCTTGCGGATATCAAGGGCTGAAAGTGACACAACTGTGTGATTTAACGGATAATACTAACTTAGACAATATTGCTAGCGAGCTCACACAAATCTTAAGTAACCATGTTGCAAGACATTGATATTAAAACCCTAAAAGGTGAATCAAAAACACAACGCTTAAAGATTAAGCCAGATGCATCACGCGTACCGCTTAGAAAGCCAAGCTGGATTCGCATTAAGCACCCTGCTGGCTCTAAAGTTGATAAACTTAAAAAAACCTTACGCGATCAAAAATTGTTTACCGTTTGTGAAGAAGCGCAATGCCCTAACTTAGGCGAATGTTTTAATCATGGCACAGCAACCTTTATGATTATGGGGCAGATTTGTACGCGTCGCTGTCCGTTTTGTGATGTAGCGCACGGTAAACCCAAGCCGCTTGATACAGATGAGCCAAAACACTTAGCCGAAACCATTAAAAAAATGGCGCTTAAATATGTGGTGATTACCTCAGTAGATCGAGATGATTTGCGTGATGGCGGCGCTGGACATTTTAAACAGTGCATTGATCAGATTAGACAAACAACACCACAGGTTAAGATTGAAATACTAACGCCTGATTTTAGAGGACGCATAGAAAAAGCCTTAGAGATATTCGAAACTTGCCCGCCTGACGTGTTTAACCATAATCTTGAAACCGTACCAAGCTTGTACCCTCAAGTACGCCCAGGAGCGAGTTATGAGTATTCATTAAAATTGTTGCAGTCATTCAAACAACAACACCCAAACGTTACAACTAAATCAGGTTTAATGCTGGGCGTGGGTGAGAGTGAACAGCAAGTGTTAGACGTACTGGCTGATCTTCGAGCGCATGATGTAGATATGCTAACGCTAGGTCAGTACTTGCAGCCGAGTAAACATCATCTAGCAGTTGAGGCCTATATCACGCCTGAGCAGTTTAACCGTTATAAAGTATTAGCAACTGAGATGGGTTTTTCACAAGTGGCTAGTGGGCCAATGGTGCGCTCATCTTATCATGCAGATCTACAAGCAGCTGGCGAATCAATCGGTTAGTGCTTTAATTGCTTTTCATTAGACGAAAAAAATGGCTTCGATATGAAGCCATTTTTTATTATTTCTATTAACAGATGCTAAACATCATTTTTGTCTTCTTTTTTGAGTAGGCCGTTAGTATCTATTTTTTCTTCAGAAGCTTCTTTTTCAGCATCGTCTGCTTTTTTCTTTTTGCCTAATGCTGCTTTAATCCACTCTTTCGGGTCTTTACTTGACTTTTCGGACTTTGGCTTTTTAGGCTTCTCTGTTTTTTCTACATTGTATTTTGCATCTGCATCAGCATCGCCTGGTAATAAGCCCATACCAACTGCAATGTTACGACAAGATTCTTCACCTGCTGAAAGTGTGCCTAATGGAATTACAATCAATGTTAGTACCGTTGAGATCAGCACACCAAATAAAAGTGAGATCGCCATACCTTGGAAAATAGGATCAGACAAGATAACACTTGAACCACCAACCAAAGCAAATGCTGTAATCATGATTGGACGCGTACGTGATGAACAAGAGTAAACAACTGCATCAAAAAATGGCATACCTTTAGCGTACTCTTGCACAGTGAAATCTACCAAGAGAATGGAATTTCGTACAATAATACCAGCCAGCGCAATCCAACCAATCATTGAGGTTGCTGTAAATTCTGCACCCAGCATCCAGTGGCCTGGCACAATACCTAAGAGTGTTAATGGGATTGGCGCCATGATAATTGCAGGGATGATAAAGTTACCAAACTGCCATACCACCAACATGTAAATAACAACCAGTGCCACGCCAAAGGCCATACCCATATCACGGAAGGTTTCATAAGTTACCGTCCACTCACCAGCCCACTCGAAGCCCGGCACCGTTTGATCTTCAGGTGGTCCTAAATATTCACCTTGTAATTCTTTACCATCGATTGTTTGATATCTAAGTAACAAGTCGTCTACACCAAACATAGCATAAATTGGCGCACTTAAGCGGCCAATAGGCTCACCTAAAACGTATTCAACATCTGCTAGATCTTTATGGAAAATTAAATCATCTTGCTTTTTGTAAACAAACGAGCCCAGCTCAGAAATTGGAATCATGCCACCATGCTGTGATGGTACTGGTAGTTGTGTTAGGTAAGACAATTGTGAGCGCTTTGACAATGGTATTTTTAGGCAAACACGTGAAGGCTCTAGTGCATTCTTAAGGCGAATGGTAGTCACATTAAAGCTACTCATCGCCATGGCTAAAGTTTCTTGAATGGTTTGCACGCTTACACCAAAACGAGAGGCTTTTTTAGTGTCTACTTGGAAGTTGATTACTGGGTAATCATCACGCATCAAGTTGTCAATATCAGTCATTGTGCCTGACTCTTTAAACATCTGCGTTAGGTCGTTGGCTAATTTACGACGTGTTTCTTTATCAGGACCATACACTTCTGCTACAACAGGACGAAGCACTGGCGGACCAGGTGGCATCTCTACTACTGCATAATTAGCACCAGCGTCAATAGCGATTTGTTTGACTAGTTCTCTAGCATCAAGTGCAATTTCATGGCTAGAGCGATCGCGATCGCCTTTTTCAGCTAGTTGAACTTGTAACTCACCTTCTGATGAGTTTTGTCTTAAATAAGAATGACGAACCAAACCATTAAAGTCAAACGGTTTGGCTGTACCCGTGTAAGACTGGATTGCAACAACTTCTGGCATGTTGCGTAATACTTGGGCCATTTTATGTAGTGTTGATGCAGTGTCTGCAAGTGCAGTACCGTCTGCCATATCCAGTACAACACCAAACTCTGATTTATTATCAAGAGGCAACATTTTCACTGGCACTGATGTCGTATAGAACATTGACATTGACATAAAGAAGGCAACTACTAAGCCGATTAAAAAGCCCCAACCGTAGATCTTAACACTGAATAATTTAGAAATTGTTGCATGAAAGAATGCATACATTACCTTGCCTTCTTTCTCTTCTTTTTCATGCATTTTGTGCAATACATTTAAAGGCGGCACAAACTTCATGATAAAGTATGGCGTAAAGACAAAGGCCGCAAACAATGAGAACATCATCGCCACTGAACCTAGCACAGGGATTGGTGCCATATAAGGCCCCATCATGCCACTTACTGCTGCCATCGGCACCAATGCTGCAACCACAGTAAAGGTTGCTAAAATGGTTGGGTTGCCTACTTCTCGAACTGCATCAATTGCCGTTGCAATGGTGATTTTATTGTCGATTAGCCAGCGTCTATAAATATTTTCGGTAACGACGATAGCATCATCCACCAAAATACCAATTGAGAAAATTAGTGCAAATAAACTCACTCGGTCAATGGTCATACCAAGAATCCAGGCTGAGAAAATTGTCATTAATAGTACCACTGGAATAACCAAAGTTACAACAATGGCTGGACGCACGCCTAATGCAAACCACACTAATAAAGTTACCGCGCCGGTTGCAATAAAGAGTTTTTTGATCAGTGCATTAACTTTGTCTTTCGCTGATTTACCATAGTTTCTGGTGACGCTAATCTCAACATTGTCTGGAATAAGTCGGCCTTTTAATTCTTCTACTTTAGCTAAAATATTTTCCGCTACTTCTACACCGTTAGTACCAAATTTCTTGGCAATAGCAACCGTAACTGCTTGCTCACCTGTGGCTTTTATGTTGGTTTTGTTGGCTTTACCTGTATAGTAATTAACCATATGGTGCGTTTCTTCAGGTGCATAATACACGTCTGCCACATCACGTACGTAGACTGGCATTCCTTCTTTGACTGCGACTACTAAGTTTTCAATGTCTTCAACTTTTTTAAAGAAGTCGCCTGAATAGACCTCCATGTTGTAGCCATTGAGCTCAATGTTTCCAGTATGTTCGCTGACGTTAGCTGAGCCAATTGTGCCTGCGATTTGTTGAATGGATATACCGTAGCCTGCTAATCGACCTGGATAGGCATCAATATGGAATATCTCTTGACGACCACCGACAACAAAACCGTTATTGGTGTCTTTGACTTTTTCGAGTTGTTGCAACAGCTCTAAGCCTAAGCTGCGCAACTGACCATCATCGAGTGATTTTGACCAGAGGGTTAGGTTGATGATAGGAACGTCGTCAATCTCTTTAGGCTTAATGAGTGGCTTTCTTGCATTGGGCGGCATAAAGTCAAGGTTGGCAAGCATCTTGTCGCGCACCTTGATAATAGAGGCATTCATCTCTTGTCCAACATCAAACTCAACCGTAATAATACCTTGACCCTTGTCCGAGACAGAGTAAACATGTTTAACACCTAAAATATGTGACATTAAGCGCTCTAATGGCTTAACAATAATATTGGAAACCTCATCAGAAGAAGCGCCAGGATATTCAACAAATAAGTCGATCATTGGCACTGAGATTTGAGGGTCTTCTTGCCTTGGGGTAGAGATCAAACCAATAATACCTGCGCCTAGCATGGCGAAGAATATAATGATTGAAAGTGGCGAGGTAATAAAGGCCTTAGTCAGCTTACCTGCAATACCGAGTTCGTGATCCTTGTAAGCCTCAGTAATAAGGTCAGGTGTTACGTTTTCGTCTTTCGATAAATCGTCGTGATTGTGATGTGGCATAATTTTTTTATTAGATGTCCATTCCTGAAACCATTAATATATTTGGATTAGCAACAATCTTTTCGCCAATCTTTAAGCCTGATAAAACACTTTTCTTATTCTTACCAACTTGCTCACCTAAACGCACAAATCTTAATTCAGTTTGGTTGGTTTGTGGGTTGATTACAAAAACACTTGGCAAGCTTGAGCGCCACATGATGGCGGCTTCTGGAAGAACAGGCGTTAAGACACCAGAATTTGTCTCGAAGATTTCCACTTCTGCGTAAGCGCCTGCCAGTACTGGTACGTTTGCAGGTAAATCAAACTTTACTTTAACACTATGTTTGTTGTTGTCAGCAATTGGGTAGATTTGAGATAAAGTTGCATCAACTACAATGTTAGCAATGTCTAACTTAATGCGATATTTTTTGTCTAGTTTTAAGCTGGCAACTAGGCGAGATGGGATGTTAACCTCTACTTGAAGGTCTTTGATATTGGCAAACTTCATTAGCATCTGGCCTGGCTGTACAACATCACCTCGATTAATGCTTTTTACTACAATTACACCATCAAATGGAGCGATAACGTTAGCGTCTTTTAAGCGCTCTTCTACTTGTTTAAGATTAAGCTCTGCTTGCTTAAGTTTATTTTTAGCTTGCTGATAACCTGTGTAGCGAGAAGTCCTATTTGCAAATTTGTCAAACTCAGGATTGCCTTGACCGCTCATCTTTAACATTGGATCTGTAAACATTGAGAACATGCCTGGGATACCGCCAAGCATACCACTAGAATTAGGCGATACAATCGACTGTGAGTACTGCACACCCGCATTTCTTAGTGCTTCGTTGGCTGAGGCAATTTCTGCATAAGCAGAGTCTCTTTGAGCTTGGATTGATTCTTGTTCAAGTGTAACTAAAGTCGAGCCTTGTTTGAACATGTCGCCCTCTTTACCACTTACGCTTAGCACGTCACCTGAAACTTGAGCGGACAAACTCACCTGCGCAGATGAGATAACCACACCACCTAAAAGCGCTCTTTTGTCAAGTGACATACCGCTAACTGATTGAATGTTATAGACTGACTCGAAACTGTCAGAATTTTGATTATAAATTTGGGACTGAGAAGGAAGGGAAAACGCTAATAAAACCGAAGTGACTAGAGGAGTAATCGATGAGTTCATAGTTAACCTTTTATTAAGTGAGAAAATAAACTTTAAACAGAATTTTATATGATTAAAATACGCTGTGTATATTATTTTAAACAAATAATTTAAATAATACTCAATTGTATTATAAGTTATTGTTTTTTAATATATTTTATATATGTTTTATTTGTATAAATATATATAAAATATCGATTATATTCTAACCTTTTAATATAGGTAATTTTATACTTTTATGTCAATTGCTTTCACCCCTGGAGATCCTGCTGGCATCGGCCCTGATTTGGCGGTTATTTATGCTCAGAAAAAAAGCCGTAAAAATCTATTGGTTTTTACCGATCCAGATGTGTTGTTATCGCGTGCAAAAAAACTTAATTTATCCATTAAAATCAAAGAGAAAAATACCGTTTCAAATCCTGGTGAAATTTGTGTTTTTCCAATTAAAACAAATGTTGAAGTCAGCATTGGTGCACCAAATCCTAACAATGCGCAGTTTGTATTAAATACGTTAAATACCGCTACGCAACATTGCCTTGATAAAGAGTGTGATGCTTTGGTGACTGGTCCTGTTCATAAAGGTATTATCAATCAATCAGGTGTTAACTTCACTGGCCATACAGAGTATTTGGCTGATTTAAGCAACACACCTAAAACAGTGATGATGCTAGCTACTAAAGGCCTGAGTGTGGCATTGGCAACCACACATATTCCTTTGTCTAGTGTGGCCAAGCATATTCAGACTGACTCACTTAAACAAACTATCATGATTATTCATACTGCTTTACAAAGCTACGGTATTAAAAATCCGCATATTGTTGTTTGCGGCTTAAATCCTCATGCTGGCGAAGATGGTTACCTCGGCAGTGAAGAAATTGAAATCATCAACCCTTTGATTGGGCAGCTTAAGCAGCAAGGATTAAGCCTAACTGGCAGTGTACCAGCTGATACGGCCTTCACTCCTGACGCACTTAAAGGTGTTGATTGTGTGTTGGCTATGTATCATGATCAAGGACTGCCTGTGCTCAAAACCTTGGGCTTTAAAAAGGCTGTAAATATCACCTTAGGTTTACCTTTTATCCGTACCTCAGTTGACCACGGCACGGCGCTTAATTTGGCAGGTACGGGCAATATTAGTTTGGGTAGTTTGAATACTGCACTAGATTACGCACAAAATTTTATTGATAATCAATATGCATAAAGCTCGCAAACGTTTTGGACAAAACTTCTTGGTTGATACCAAAGTAGTGGATCGCATTGTTGCTACTATTGCACCAAAGGCAGAGGATAATTTACTAGAAATTGGCCCTGGTCAAGGTGCAATGACGCTACCTTTGTTAGAAAAACTAAATCAACTTCACGTGATTGAGATTGACCGAGACCTGATAGGCTTGCTAGAGTCTTTCGATAGGGATAATTTGATCATTCATCAGGGTGATGCAATGAAGTTTGATCTAAGCACCCTACCAACCCCAGTGCGGGTTGTGGGTAATTTACCTTACAATATCTCCTCCCCTATTTTGTTTCATTTGCTTCAGAACCGAGCCTTAGTGCAGGACATGACTTTTATGCTACAAAAAGAGGTGGTTGAACGCATCGTAGCAACACATGGTAACAAAACTTATGGTCGTCTTAGTGTGATGATGCAGGCTTTTTTTGAGGTGGAATTAATTTTTATTGTACCGCCAGAATCCTTTGATCCTGCACCAAAAGTTGACTCTGCAATTGTTTATCTTAAGCCTTTAACTCAACCTTTGGTTAACGATACAAGCGTACTTGAAAAAGTGGTTAAAACTGCTTTTTCACAACGACGTAAAACACTTAGAAATTGTTTAAAATCTTTATTAACACAAGAACAAACTTCAATTGATTTATCACAAAGAGCAGAAATGCTTAGCGTGATAGATTTTATTAAACTTACTCAAGATTATGAAAAACAACATTAAAGTCGATGTACAGGTTGCTTATTTAGAAGATCAATCTGATATCCAGCACAATCAGTATGCTTACTCTTATACCATTACCATTACCAATAATGGTCAGATAGGCGCTCAACTACGAACGCGCCGTTGGCACATTCAAGACGAAACTGGACACATAGAGGAGGTGATTGGCGAAGGCGTGGTAGGTCATCAGCCGCACTTAATGCCCGGTGAGAGTTTTCAATATTCTTCAGGCGCACTAATCAAAACCGTTACTGGTTTGATGAGGGGCGCTTACGGTATGATAAATGATGACGGCGATTCATTCGAAGCCGAAATACCTGAGTTTGTCCTTAGTGAGCCGTACACACTACACTAACAATGTCTGATTATTTAATTGGCGATGTTCAAGGGTGTTTTGATTCGTTGCAAGCCTTACTAAAAAAAATTGAATTTTCTATCGATAAAGACCAGTTATTCTTTTTGGGCGATGTGGTTAATCGTGGTGATAAATCATTAGACACACTGCGATTTATTAAAGATCTAGGCAATAATGCTAAAATGGTTTTAGGTAACCATGATTTTCACTTATTAGCTTGCTCCCTAGGGGGTCTAAAACCCAATAATAAAGATACATTTACAGACATCATACATGCAGATGATCATCACCAATTAATTGATTTTTTATTACAACAACCGCTAGTAATTAAACACAAGGAATCGCTTTTAGTGCATGCTGGCATTCCACCGAGTTGGGATGAAGATATAGCATTAAAACAGTCAAAAAACGTAGAACAACATCTACAAAATGATAATGTAGGTGCGTTTATTAACACTATGTATGACAATCATCCTTACACTTGGTCAAACGACTTAGATGAAATGGATACTTGCCGATATACCATTAACGCTTGTATGCGCATGCGATTTTGTAAGAATGATGACACTTTAGAGTTTACTCATAAAATGAACCACGATACCGCGCCAGCTGGCTTTAAAGCCTGGTTCTTGCACGATAATCGAGCTTTAAAAGATACTGATATATTTTTTGGACATTGGTCAACCCTATCCAATGTTAATCGAGCGCATGTTTATCCAATGGACCAAGGATGTGCTTGGGGTGGTCGACTAAGCGCTATTCGTCTTGAAGACAAACAAATATTTTCAGTGGGTTGTTAGATTTCAACCTGGCCTTCATAAACAAACTGTGCTGGGCCAGACAAAAATACATGTTCACCTTCAGTGTATTCAATGAGTGCATCTCCACCTCGCAAATGCGCAACCACAGTAGAGTCTAATAAGCCTAGCCTT
>JAERTA010000018.1 GCA_016845205.1 Gammaproteobacteria bacterium | reverse complement strand
AGCATAATGAGATTTTCAAACTATCAGCTGGTGCAAAATGTGCGCTTACAAAATTCACATCTGAGTTACACAAGGTTTCAAGCGAATCAGAACATAAAGATGTTGAGTTAACTTACGAATTTAAATGTGACAATCCTAAAGCACTAAAAGAGATTGAGTTTAGTGCATTTGAACACTTCCATGATTTAGAGGCTATTATCTTTGACGCGCTTATTAATAATAAGGGATACTCTAAACGCATTAAGTCTGAGGATAGTAAAATTGTTTTGTGATACTAAAAACTAGCAATCTAAAATACAAATACCAAAATGGTAAAACCATTAATTTCCCAGATGTTGGCCTCAACCCTGGAGATAAAGTATTAATTAACGGTGTTTCAGGCTCTGGAAAGACAACCTTTCTAAATTTGATTGCTGGTGCTATAAAAATTCAAGATGGTGATATTGAGCTTGCATCAAGCCAGTACTCTTTAATGTCATCATCAGATTTAGACAAAATAAGAGCCAATCATATTGGCTATGTTTTTCAAACGCTTAATCTTATTCCCTTTCTTTCGGTGTTAGAGAATATTGCGCTAGGAGTAAAATTCTCAAAAACAAGAAGCGCCAATATAGACAGTATAGATCAAGAAGCTGTAAGGCTTGTTGAGTCATTAGGTTTAGATAAAAGCATATTAAACAACTCTGTTAACAATCTTAGTATAGGTCAGCAACAAAGGGTTGCAGTTGCCAGGGCATTACTCGGAAAGCCAAACTTAATTTTGGCTGATGAGCCAACCTCTGCACTTGATGTTGACTCTAAAAATAGATTCCTAAAAGAACTTGTTCAGACGTTTGATCCGTCTTCACAAGCAATACTAATGGTGAGTCATGACTTGTCACTTGCGCCATATTTTGATACCGTTATTGATTTTGGTAAGGCTAATGTTTAAGCTGTTATTCAAATCAATAAAATCCAGGTTGTTGCCTATATCATTAGTAACCATTACTTTAATGGCTTCTATGGTGTTGCTGCTTAGTATTGAGCGCATACAACAAGCAACCGAGCAAGGTTTTAATCAGAGTATTTCGGGGGTTGATGCTATTGTTGGGCCAAGATCCAGTTCGCTCGAGGTTGTGTTATATACGGTATTCCACCTAGGTAGACCTACCAACAATATCACCATGCAAACGGTAGATGATATTAGAACAAGAGATGATATTGATTGGCTAGTGCCAATTGCATTGGGGGATAGCCATAAAGGCTTTAGAGTCATAGCAACTGAACCAAATTATTTCAAGCATGTTAAATATGCTGGAGACAAGCCTCTTTTGATGTCAAACGGAAGAGCGTTTAAAGAGATTTCTGAAGCGGTTGTTGGTGCGGATGTTGCAAAAAAACTGGATTATAAAGTCGGATCAGATATCTACATTACTCATGGGTCTAGTGATGCTATTGGCAAAAAACATGATGATTTTTCTTTTAAAGTTTCTGGAATTTTAAACAAAACAGGAACGCCAATAGATCAGGCGGTATTTGTTGATTTAAAAGGCTATGAACTCATTCATATTGGCTGGCAAAGTGGCAAAAAGATATTTGGTCTTGATAGGCTCGATGTCTCTTCTATCCCTAAAGAAGACTTGACACCCAAGACTGTTACTGCAGCATTTGTTGGATTGAAATCACAGTTAACTTTATTTAGTTTTGCCAGAGAGTTAAGGCAGTATCACAAGGAGGCTATTTCTGCAGTTATTCCTGGCGTCGCACTGTCAGAACTTTGGTCAATTGTTGGCATGGTTGATAAGGGTTTTGAGTTGCTTAGCTGGATCATTATTACAATCAGTTTGATATCGATGATTACTCTAATTATCTCAAGTATTGAAAACAGAAAGCGTGAGATGACCATATACAGGGCAAATGGAGCGACTCCACTATATCTAGCAAGTTTGGTTGTGTTTGAAGCCATATTAATCGCTCTTAGTGCAATTATAGGAGCGGTCATATTCGTTACAATTATTACCCATCTAGCCTCAAGTCAACTAAATATTGCGCTTGGGATCACGCCAGAATTTCAATGGGTAAGTTTAGAAGAAATCAAGGTATTTGCTATAATATTAATCGCAGGGGTTTTAAGTAGTTTGATCCCGGCTGCTATTGTTTTTAAGAAAAGTCTACATCAAGGTTTAAGCTAAATATATGTTGAAAAAGTTATTTATTGTTTTATTATTTTTGAATTCTTCTATTGTGTTCTCTGAAAAAGTCAGCGATGAACGCCTGCAGGAACTAGTCGACGCTTGGGATTTGTTAATCCCGGAGGACGCTTATGATTTTGTGCCAGAGAAAGTTGATTATAAAATGATGAATGACCCAAAGTTTCAAAAAAAACTTGACGAAGCAGGTAAAAAAATCAACAAAAAAATCAACAACAAAGAAATAGAATTGGCTGGATTCATGGTTCCAATTGAAGTTAGTGGCTCTAATGTTAGTAAATTTTTATTGGTTCCTGAGGCTGGCCAATGTATTCATGTGCCACCTCCGCCTATTAGCCAAACAGTGCTTGTCAACACCAAAGAAAACCCTGCAAAGTTAAGAGACATATATATCCCTGTTATTGTTTCTGGCAAAATTTTAGTCGGTACACAGAGTAATGATATGTCAAATAGTGTGGCTAATGATAGCAATCCTATTGACGTAGCCAGATCCCAAGTTTTTAACAATGTTGATAGTGGCTATACATTAACAGAGGTTACTAAGGTTGACGTACTCACTTATTCAGACAATGACAGCTTCGAATGATTGACAAATTAAAATTAATATCCAAGTGCAAAGAAAGTGGAAAAAGTATCACCCCTCAACGATTTGATATTATTGAGGAATTGTCAAAATTAAACACCAGTATTTCTGCATATGGTTTATTAGAACGCTTAAACAGTAATGGCCATTCTTTTAATATAAGCACCATATACAGAGTGCTTGATTTTTGGATTGGTGTTGGTATTGTTCATAAAGTTGAGTCAAATAATACTTATCTTATTTGTAACGATTCTCATACAGATCATTTTCATGTTCTACTTCATTGTAGTAATTGTGAAAGCGTAGAAGAGTCTTGCAAAACTTCTAATAAGGTATCTATTCCCAATGTTCAAGAATTCACACCTAAGAAGGGGCAAGTTATAGAACTACACGGATTGTGTAGCAGGTGTAGTTAAGGCTCGAAAAATTTGGTGGAGATGGCGGGGATCGAACCCGCGTCCGAAAACCTTCAAACAAAGAGTCTACATGCTTAGTTTGGTCTATTTGAGTTAGCCGCCTACCACCCGACCATCAGGGATGTAAGTAGCGATTTCCTAAAGTTTTAACCGAATTATTTGGAACAAATAACTCTAGCGAGTCTACTATCGACCGCTATCTAAGAAACGTAGACAATCTCAAAGGAGCGGCTAGCTATGCAGCTAGAGCGTAGTTGTTTTCGTTTGCAACTATCTTTTTAAAGAGCGTTTTTACGAGCTATCTTTATCCTCGGCATGCGTCCTTGAGATCCAACTCCTCGTCGAAGCCATGTCATCCCCAGGGATGCGTATTGTAACACTTTAGTTGTCAAAGCGGTTAAATGCTTGTTCTGCACTCATTGATACTACTTTTTCAAAGCATTGATCAAAATTGGTTTGTTTTCTACTTTTAGCTTCTTTAAGTTCTATGGCTAGATTGGCTTTTCTATCTTCTTCAAATTTGTATACATAGTCATTAATTGGAATGATAACTTCAGTGCAAATCTTTTTGATTGAGTTAGTAGGTTTGCCTTCACTGGTTTTTTCGTAAGTGATGGTGGTGCAGTTTTCACGAGTTTTGTAGCCCTTAAGTAACAATGTATTTATTTGGTTGATCTCATTACTAAGTTGATGCACTTGGGCTTTGTAGTGCCTAACAGTGACGTCATTATTGCAGGTTTTATGTGCACGAGATTCTGGCGACATTTTTTGAAAATCTTCTAATGAAGTGCAGCCATTTAATAAAAGAGCTGTAATACTAGCAAGTAGTAGTTTCATTACAAGATGGTAACCCTTGCAAACTTACGTTTACCTACTTGGTAAACTGCAGTTCCTGCTTCTGGCACAAGGTTTCGGTCGGCGATTTTTTCACCTTCGATTTTAGCGGCACCTTCCTTAATCATTCTAAAGGCATCTGAAGTGGAATTAACCAAGCCCGCATCTTTTAATAAATTGGCAATCTTGATGCCTGCATCAAAACTAAATTCTGGCATTTCGTCAGGCACTTTGTTTTTAGCAAAGCGATTGATAAAATTTTGCTGTGCTTGTTTAGCAGCGCCATTATTATGGAATCTTGTGATGATTTCTTCTGCTAGGCGGAATTTGATGTTTCTAGGATTTTCACCATTTTCTACTTCTGTTTTCCATGAGGCGATGGTTTCTAATGTCTCAAAACTGAGTAGCTCAAGATAACGCCACATAAGTTCATCAGAGATAGACATAATTTTGCCAAACATCTCATCGGGTGCATCGTCGATACCAATGTAGTTATCGAGTGATTTTGACATTTTTTGTACACCGTCTAAACCTTCTAGAATTGGCATAGTAAGAATCACTTGCTGTTCCATGTCAGCTTGTTTTTGTAATTCACGACCCATTAATAAATTAAATTTTTGATCAGTACCGCCAAGTTCCACATCTGATTCTAGGGCAACAGAGTCGTAACCTTGAATCAGTGGGTAGAGGAATTCGTGAATAGAAATACTCTTGCCAGACTTGTAGCGCTTGGAAAAATCATCGCGTTCTAGCATTCTGGCAACAGTTTGTTGTGAAGCCAGCTTAATCATATCGGTAGATGACATTTTATTCATCCACTCAGAGTTATAAACAACGGTAGTTTTTTCTTTATCTAGGATTTTGAATACTTGGTCTTGGTAAGATTGAGCGTTTTCAAGTACTTGCTCTTGGGTGAGTGGCGGGCGTGTGGCGCTCTTGCCGGTTGGGTCGCCAATCATGCCAGTGAAATCACCAATTAAGAATAAAATATCATGACCTAAATCTTGTAATTGTTTGAGTTTATTGATTAACACCGTATGGCCTAAATGCAGATCAGGCGCTGTTGGATCAAAGCCTGCTTTGATGCGCAAGGGTTTATTTTTAGCGAGTTTTTTCTTTAGCTCGTCGAGTGGCAATATTTCATCTGTGCCACGCTCAAAGACAGCTAGCGTTTCATTTGTATTCATTATTTTATGCTCTAGTATGGCCGTCACCAAGGACGATAAACTTTTGTGAAGTAAGACCCTCTAAGCCAACTGGGCCACGCACATGGAATTTGTCAGTACTGATGCCAATCTCGGCACCTAGGCCGTATTCAAAGCCATCAGCAAAACCAGTAGAAGCATTCACCATTACAGAAGACGAATCAACCTGTGTCAAAAATCGACGACCTGAGGTGTAGTTTTCAGTAATGATAGACTCAGTATGGCCAGAGCCGTGTTGATCAATATGATCGATGGCTTCACTCATTGAGTTAACAATACGAATGGATAAAATTGCATCCAAGTATTCGGTATCCCAATCTTCATCTGTTGCTGCAATGACTTTGCCTGAGAGTTGTTGTGTTTGTTCACAGCCTCTAAGTTCCACGCCTTTGGCAATGTACTCTGCAATTAGCTCAGGCAATACTCTGCCAACCGCTGATGCATGTACCAGCAGAGTTTCAGTCGCATTGCACACACCGTAACGACGAGTTTTGGCATTAAAGGCAATATTAATGGCTTTTTGTGTGTCAGCATCTTTGTCGATATAAGTGTGGCAAACACCGTGCAGGTGTTTAATAACGGGTACTTTTGCACTGTCACTAATAGCCTCAACTAAGCCTTTGCCGCCACGTGGAATAATAGCATCAACATAGTCACTGGCCTTTACAAGCTCTGCTACTGCCTCTCGGCTAGTGGTGTCAATTAATTGTACGCAATACTCGTCAAGACCAGCGCCAATAAGGCCATCTTTAACACAGGCGTAAAGCGCAAGATTGGAGTGAATGGCTTCTGAGCCACCACGCAGAATCGCACCGTTGCCTGATTTTAGACAAAGCGCTGCTGCATCAATGGTAACGTTTGGGCGAGATTCATAGATGATGCCCATCACCCCTAAAGGCACACGCATCTTGCCAACTTGAATGCCGCTTGGGCGGAATTTTAAATCGGTGATTTCGCCAATTGGATCTGGCAGTGCTGCAATTTGATTAAGACTTTCGATAATGCCATCAAGCCTCGAGTCATCGAGCATTAAGCGGTCTAATAATGCATTGTCTAGACCGTTGCTTTTGCCATGCTCAAGGTCTTGTTGATTGGCCTTGAGAATATTTTTTCGATTCTGATCAATTTGGCTGGCGATGTTAATCAAGGCATTGTTCTTTGCCTTAGTTGTGGCGCCACGCAAGGTTTTTGCAGCCGATCTTGCATTCTTGCCTAGTGTGGTAATTAAATCAGTTATTGAGCCCATGGTGTTTTTCCAGCTAAATTTAGTAGTAGTGTGCGTAATTCATCAATTACATTGAGATTATCCATGCCTTTGATTGAGCGGTCAATACGTCCGAGCGATAATAATAGTTTTTGTAGGCGTTGATAAGGATGGCGCTTAAGGATACTAGCAATGATTGGTTTTCTTTTGTTCCATACGCGATGGCTTTGTAAAACTGAATCTACTTGCTTGACTTGTTGTAGTTCAATCGACATATTGATAATTGAATTGATTTCTCGATACAGGGAATTACTGAGTTGGATTGGCATTGCTGTGTCATCCAGCAGGGTTTCGTAAATTTTAAGTACTTGATTGCCATCACCCAAGAGTGCTGCGTCAATCAAGCCATAAATGGTGTATTTGGATTGCTGATTGATTTGCTCTAGGTATTCTTGGGTGTTGATCTTACCATCTGGGTAGGCCATTTTTAATTTTTGTATTTCTTGCATAGAGGCTAGCAGATTGCCTTCGGTACAAAAAGCAATGCCTTGTGCTATTTCAGCGTTAGATTCTAATCCAAGTGTTGACATATGGTTGGCAATCCAGCCGACTAGGTGGTCGCTTTGAACTTCCCAATGTTGGATGACACCACCATATTGCTCCAACGTTTTGAACCATTTGCTTTTTTGCTGAGCCATGTCAAGTTTGCCAGCAGAGATGATAAGTAAAATATCGTTGGGCATTGATGCGGCGATTTCGCTTAGTGCTTTTGAGCCTTTAACCCCAATCTTACCAGTTTTTAATCGGCACTCAATAATACGTTTTGGTGAGAATAGAGAAATGGCTGACATCTCAGCCGAAATTTGATTCCAGTCAAAGTTGCCATCAACTTCAAAGCTGATTTTGTCGTCAAAGCCTTGGGTTTTTGCAGCTTCCCTAATTTGGGTTAAGCTTTGTTCGACCAATAAAAGCTCTGGACCGAAAACAAAGTAAAGGGAGTTAAGTTGGTTGGCTAGTGTATTGCTAAGTTGTTCTGGCCTAATTTTCATTTAAGCGATTTAATCTTCTCAACAATTTTTTGATAATGGTGTTGCGAAGCTGTTTGTAACTCTCGGCAATCTGTAGCCTGTCTGCTTGTGTTGCATCCATTTTGCTTAAGTGCGTGCTTGCCACTAGATTTTGAGAGAGTAACAACTCGTTGTTTTTGTTAAAAACTTTAACAGGTATGCTTAAGCTTAATGTGTAGCTATTAGCCTTGCCCGTTATAGAATTATACGAAGATGTTTGCTTTTTTTGAACCTCGTCACCAATATGAATGGCCAAAGTTTGTGTGGCTTCTTGATTGAAGCGCTTTATTAGCTCAGTAGTAAAGGCGTTGTTATTAGTGGATGTGACTGAAGCATTAAGTGGTGAATTTTTGTAAGGTGTATGGAAGCCGCAAGCGCTTAATAAACTGGTAATCAGGACAATAGAAAGTAAGTTGATTTTCGACATAATTTTGTACGTGTTCGTATTAAGTTAAGAATTATGACAGAATTTGAATTTATTTGTTGTAAAAACCTTGAAAAATCGCTATCAGACCCTATATAAGTACACAATAGGGTATAGTTACCGTCTTAATTTTTTTATTGATTTTTTATTATGTTTAAGAATTTATTACTTTGGTTGGTTTTGGGTAGTGTTTTAACCTCAATTTTTAGCCAATTTCAGGTGGGTGAGCAAAAGAATGATATCACCTATTCTCAGTTTATTCAAAGTGTGAAACAAGGCGACGTTTCTAGCGTCACACTTTCGGGCAATAACATTAAAGGCACTGGTGCTGGTGGCCAACAGTTTACAACGTACAACCCAGGTGATTTAGGCTTAATGGGCGACCTGCTAGACAACGGCGTATCGGTTGAAGCTAAGCCACCTGAAAAAGATGGGTTCTTTAAACAGCTTATTATTTCTTTAGCGCCAATTCTGTTGCTTATTGGTGTGATCCTCTACACCATGAAAGGCGCTGGTGGCGCCATGGGTGGAAAAAATCCAATGAGTTTTGGTAAATCAAAAGCACGTTTGATTACCAAAGACGAATCTAACGTTACTTTCAAAGATGTAGCCGGTGTAGAAGAAGCCAAAGAAGATGTGATGGAATTGGTTGATTTCTTATCTGATCCAGGCAAGTTTACTAAGGTGGGTGGCAAGATTCCTAAAGGTGTTTTAATGGTAGGCCCTCCAGGTACCGGTAAAACTTTATTAGCAAAAGCAGTTGCAGGCGAAGCTGACGTGCCGTTCTTCTTTATTTCAGGCTCTGACTTTGTTGAAATGTTTGTTGGCGTCGGTGCATCACGTGTACGTGATATGTTTGAACAAGCTAAAAAGAATGCGCCTTGTATTATCTTTATTGATGAAATCGATGCCGTTGGTCGTCAACGTGGCGCTGGCATGGGTGGCGGACATGATGAGCGCGAGCAAACACTCAACCAAATGCTAGTTGAGATGGATGGTTTTGAAGGCAATGAAGGTATTATTGTCATTGCCGCTACCAACCGACCAGATGTACTAGATCCTGCATTATTACGACCAGGTCGTTTTGATCGTCAAGTAACAGTTGGTTTGCCGGATATTAATGGCCGTGATGCAATTTTAAAAGTGCATATGAAAAACTTGCCGATTGCAAAGAATGTTAAATCAATTAATATTGCAAAAGGCACACCAGGTTTTTCTGGTGCTGATTTGGCTAACTTAACCAATGAAGCCGCGCTGATTGCTGCTGGAAAAGGTAAAGATTTAGTGGGTATGCAAGAGTTTGAAAAAGCCAAAGACAAAATCATGATGGGCTCTGAACGCAAAACCATGGTGATGGATGATGCTGAAAAAGAAATGACCGCTTATCACGAAGCTGGCCATGCCATTGTAGGTCGTATTGTTCCTGAGCATGATCCTGTGTACAAGGTTAGTATTATTCCTAGAGGTCGTGCATTGGGTGTGACGATGTTCCTGCCTGAGAAAGACAGCTATAGTATTTCAAAGCGTAAGTTGAACTCTCAAGTGGCCTCTTTATTTGGCGGCCGTATTGCTGAAGAATTAATTTATGGTGCTGATGCAGTAACAACTGGTGCAAGTAATGATATTGAGCGTGCTACAGAAATCTCACACAAGATGGTGAAACTTTGGGGTATGTCAGACGTGATGGGGCCATTGGCTTACGGTGAGGATGAAGGCGAGGTGTTTTTAGGTCGCCAAGTCACTAAACATAAGCATATTTCAGATAAAACTTTTGATGCTATTGATAATGAAATTCGAAAGATTATTGATACAAATTATGAGACTGCTTATAAAATTTTAGAAGAAAATAAAGATATTTTGCATGCAATGGCTAAAGCTCTGGTTGAGTTTGAAACCATTGACAAAGATCAGATTGATGACCTTATGGAAAGAAAACCGATGCGCGAAGCAGCAGTGATTATCGATTCTGATGTTGCTTCTACTGAGCTAGGAAAAGGGATTGATTCACCAGATGACACCAGTAATGATTCTGACGAAAAGCCACTAGGTGGTGGCGGTACTGAGCAAATCGCATAATTTTTTATAGTCAGATATGGCTATAAAATTTCAAAATCCAATGATTATGGGCGTGTTAAATATCACGCCCGATTCATTTTCTGATGGTGGTAAATACGTTAGCATTGATGACGCCATCATAAGCGCGCAACGCATGATTGACGAAGGTGCTGATATTATTGATATTGGCGGCGAATCTACTCGACCGGGCGCAAAAGCTGTTTCAGCACTTGATGAAATTAATCGCGTTATCCCTGTGATTGAGGCCTTAAACCATTCAACTGACACTCCTATTTCAATTGACACTTCAAAACCAGAGGTAATGGAGTTAGCAGTTAAAGCGGGCGCAAGTATGATTAACGATGTCTGCGCTTTAAGTGCTGACGGTGCGCTTGAAACTGCTGCTATGCTGAATGTTGATGTGTGTTTAATGCATATGCAAGGCAGCCCAAGAACCATGCAAAAAAATCCAATTTATCATGATGTAATTGATGATATTAAAAGTTTTTTTAGTGAACGAATCCAGGCTTGTATTGATGCAGGTATTACCAAGGAGAAGATTATTTTAGACCCTGGTTTTGGGTTTGGAAAAACCCTGGATCATAATTTAGAAATTTTAAAGCGTTTTGACGAATTTAAAAGTTTTGGCTTGCCATTATTAGCAGGGCTGTCTCGTAAGTCGATGATTGGCGCACTTTTGAATGACAGAAATGTTGATGGAAGGGTTGTTGGCAGTGTGGCAGGTGCTATAATTGCCACGCAAAATGGTGCAAATATTGTGCGCGTGCATGATGTATTGGAAACCAAAGACGCATTAACAATTTTAGGGGGTGTGAGTTGAGTAATTATTTTGGTACAGATGGCATACGTGGCAAAGTAGGTGTTGCGCCGATTACAGCTGATTTTTTCTTAAAATTGGGCTGGGCAGTTGGCTCAGTATTAGCCAAAAAAGGCAAAGCCAGTGTTGTTATTGGCAAAGACACTCGAGTATCTGGCTATATTTTTGAATCTGCGTTAGAAGCTGGATTTTTGTCTGCAGGCGTTGATGTTGGTTTGCTTGGCCCTATGCCAACACCAGGTATTGCCTACTTAACCAAGAAGTACAATGCAAGTGCTGGCGTGGTCATTAGTGCCTCGCATAATTCTTTTGAGGATAATGGTGTGAAATTTTTCTCTTTAGAAGGGTTCAAACTTAGTGATACAGACCAAAGAGAAATAGAAGAAAAATTAGGCCAGCCCATGGTGAGTGTTGATAGCTCAAGCCTTGGTAAAGCAGCACGCTGTGAACATCCGATTAGTCAATATGTAAAATTCTGCAAAGAAAGCTTTGATTATTCTGTTAATTTGGGCGGCCTAGATATTGTGATTGATTGTGCACATGGTGCAACTTATCATCTTGCTGAAGATGTTTTTTCAGGGTTAGGCGCTAAAATTACCATGATTAATAATCAGCCTGACGGTTTTAATATTAACCTTGAATGTGGGGCGACTGATACAAATCATTTGCGTGATGTTGTGTTAGAGAAAAAAGCTGACCTGGGCATTGCTTTTGATGGTGATGGCGATCGATTGATTATGATTGATGCGAATGGTGAGTTGGTAGATGGCGATGAACTGGTGTTTATTTTGGCCAAGTCTTGGCACGCTCAAAATCATTTACTCAGCAATACTGTGGTTGGTACCAAAATGAGCAATTTAGGTATGCGTCATGCATTAAGAGATTTAGATATTAATTTTATTGAAGCTGATGTGGGCGATCGTTTTGTCATGGAGCAAATGCAAATTAATAATTCTATTTTGGGTGGTGAAGGTTCAGGCCATATTATTTGTTTAGATAAAACTACCTCTGGTGATGCAATGATTGCAGCACTTCAAGTATTAGAAGTAATCGCCAAGCGTGAAAAAACACTGAGTGAGTTAAAGTCTGAGATGCAGAAATATCCTCAAGTATTAATCAATATAAAAACCAAAGAAAAGATTGATTTAGATCAGCACACAGCTTTAAATCAGGTTCAAGCTGAGGTTGAAAAAACCTTGGGCGATGAAGGCCGTGTACTCATTCGCGCCTCAGGCACCGAGCCACTAATTCGAGTAATGGTTGAAGGTAAAGACCTAGATTTGGTACAACAAAGTGCAGAACAGTTAGCTGACGTGCTTCGCTAATGACTTTTGATCATACCGAGCTAGTTTTAGTCGGTTTAATTTTTCTTTGGGCAGGTTTTGTCCGTACAGGCTTAGGTTTTGGTGGCGCAGCCCTAGGATTACCGTTAATGCTGTTAGTGGGGGCAACCCCTGTTTATTGGTTGCCAATTATTGGCATTCATTTACTGTTTTTTTCATCACTGACTTTAGCTAAATCGTTAAAAAAAGTAGATTGGCCTTATCTTAAGCGCTCCTTGTTGTGGATTATTCCACCAACTCTAATTGGTGTAGCAGGTTTATTAAGTTTGCCTGATGACGTAATTGTGGTGTTTATTTATTCAATCACTATTTTTTATGCCGTTACTTGGATCTTTAATACCAAAATCACCTCACACAGTCCATGGGTGGATAAATTGTTACTTATTTTAGGTGGTTATGTAGCAGGTACGTCGCTCACCGGTGCGCCACTGATTGTGGCTGTTTATATGCGTCATATTGCTAAGGAATACTTGCGCAATACATTGTTTGTGCTGTGGTTTATTTTAGTCAGTATTAAAATGATCGCCTTTGTGATCATGAGTGTTGAAATTGACTGGGAATTTTCACTTGCACTGATTCCTGTAGCGGCGATTGGTCATGTGCTTGGTATTAAGGCGCACCAAAGTATTACTCAAAATGATAAAACCTTTAAGCGTTGGGTAGGTGGCGCTTTGTTTGCGATCAGCTCATTTGGATTATTCAAGCTATTTTTGAGTTAAAATTATTGCTATGAACGAATACGTACTCATCTTAGTCAGCACCATTTTGGTGAACAATTTCGTACTGGTTAAGTTCTTAGGTTTATGTCCATTTATGGGTGTGTCGAAAAAAGTAGAAACCGCAATTGGCATGGGTTTTGCTACGACATTTGTGCTTACCTTGGCAAGCCTATCCAGTTACTTGATTAATACCTATATTCTGATCCCATTTGATCTAGAGTACTTGCGTACTATTGCTTTTATTGTGACGATTGCCGGTGTGGTTGGTTTTACAGAGTTAGTGGTCAACAAAACCTCGCCAGTATTACATCAATCTTTAGGTGTATTCTTGCCACTGATTACCACGAACTGTGCTGTGCTTGGTGTCGCGCTATTAAATGTCGGACAGGATCACGGGTTCTTAGCTTCGGGCGTGTATGGCTTCGGTGCAGCAATTGGCTTTTCATTTGTATTGGTGGTGTTTTCAACCATTCGTGAGCGCATTGATAGTGCCAATGTGCCAGTGGCATTCCAGGGCGCACCAATCGCTCTGATTACTGCTGGGCTAATGTCGATGGCATTCATGGGTTTTATTGGATTAGCTTAATGTTTGATTCTGTTTTCATTTTTTCTGCTTTGGCACTTGGACTCGGCTTAATCTTAGGCTATGCTGCGATTAAATTTAAGGTTGAAGGCAACCCTTTGGTCGATCAAATCGATGCAATATTGCCACAAACCCAATGTGGCCAGTGTGATTATCCAGGTTGTCGACCTTATGCGACGGCTATTGCCAATGGTGAAGCGCCGATTAACCAATGCCCGCCAGGCGGTCAAGAAGGGGTTGATGCGCTGGCAGCGTTATTAGACGTTGAAACACTAACACTTAATGAAGAGCACGGAGAGACTCAACCTGATCACGTGGTCTATGTTGATGAGCAGGTGTGTATTGGCTGCACTTTGTGTATTCAAGCTTGCCCAGTAGATGCTTTTGTTGGTGCTTCTAAAGTAATGACAACTGTGATAGCAGATGAATGTACGGGTTGTGATTTGTGTATCCCGGTTTGCCCGGTGGATTGTATTCATATATTAGAAGTTGCACCAACACTCAGAACTTATGTACCTGATGTTGCCGAGATTGCCCATGCTTAATCAATCATTTAATGGCGGTATTGTTATCCCTAATCCGCATCCAGTGGAAACAGTGGAGATTATCTTGGCACCTTTACCAGATAAAGTGGTCCTACCTTTGCAGCAACGCATTGGCGATGAGGCAAGCCCTTGTGTTAAAGTAGGCGATAAAGTCCTGACTGGGCAAGTCATTGCCAAAACCCAAGATCATTTTTGTGTGCCTATTCATGCTACGATTTCTGGCAAGGTTGTGTCTATTGATGATCAAATAATTCCACATAAATCGGGCTTAAAGTCAAAATGCATTACCATTGAATCAGATGGTAAAGATCAGTGGGAGGAGCATAAAGGTTGTGGCAGTGATTTCTTGCATTGTGATCAAGCGACAATGATTGAGTATATTCAATCATCCGGTATTGTGGGTTTGGGTGGTGCTGGATTTCCGGCACATGCTAAGCTAGAAGGTATTCAAGATTGCCATACGCTGATTGTTAATGGCACTGAATGTGAGCCAGGCATTATGTGTGATGACGCACTCATGCAACATCATCCGCGTGAGGTAATTCGTGGTGTGGAAATTTTGCTGCATATTTGTGGCGCACAGCGAGCAATCATTGCTGTTGAAGATGACAAACAAGAGGCGCTAAACTCATTGTTAATGTATTGTCATAATGATCGTATTAGTATCGAACAAATCCCTACTAAATACACTTCAGGTGCTGAAAAATTATTAGTTAAAGCGTTATTAGATATTGAAATTCCATCAGGTGGGTTTGCCATCGATACTGGCGTTGTTTGTCAAAACGTAGCCACTACTAAGGCAATTTTTGACGCGGTAGTCGATAACAAACCCCTGGTGTCTAGAATTGTCACAGTGACCGGCTCAGGTGTTGAGTCACCAAATAATTATGAGGTGCGTTTGGGCTCATCGTTTGAGCACATTGTATCAATGTCAAATCCAAATACTAATCAACATGCTGTGCGTATGGGTGGCATGATGATGGGTGTTGATGTTGAAACAACTAACACGCCAATTTGCAAGATTACCAATTGTATTTTTGTTAACAACCTTGAGGAAAGAGCTAGCACGCAAGAATGTATTCGTTGTGGGCGATGTAATCAAGCTTGCCCGGTTGATTTGTTACCACAACAGCTTTATTGGTATGCTAAGAGTGAAAACACCGATAAAGCAATGGATTATAATTTAGCAGACTGTATTGAATGTCGATGTTGTGATTACGTGTGCCCAAGCCACATTCCTTTAGCTGAGTACTTTTCTTTTGCTAAGGCGCTACATCGTAAAACCACTGAAGATCAATACCGAACAGATATTGCAAGAGAACGATTTGAATTTAGAGAATATCGCCTAGAACGAAACAAACGAGAGCGTGCTGAAATGATGGCAGCCAAAAAGGAAGAATTAAAGAAAAAAATGGCTAATGATAAAGCACAAAAAGACAAAATAGCGGCAGCCATGGCAAGAGTTAACAAAACCAAGAAGGCGAGCGATGATGCATAGCAACGCACTGAATACTAACCAAATAATGCGCCAGGTGATTTACGCACTAGCATTAGGCATTGGCGCAGCATATACTTTCTTTGGTTGGGGTGTTATCTTACAAATCGTATTGGCTGTGGTAACTGCCATAGTAGTTGAATTCTCTTTTTTAAGCCTTAGAAAACTCCCAGTAAAGCCAGCCATTAGCGATGGTTCTGCTGTTCTTTCAGCTGTTTTATTGGCAATCTCTATTCCGAGTATTGCGCCGTGGTGGATTATTGTTGTTGGTACGGCTTTTGCTATTATTTTTGGTAAACAACTCTACGGTGGTTTGGGTAACAATCCTTTTAATCCAGCGATGTTGGGTTACGCCTTTTTGCTTGTTTCTTACCCATTGCAAATGACGACTTGGGCAAGTGAATTTTTAAATTTATCTCAAGCAATAAATGCAATTTTTAATTTGACCTCAGTGGATGCTTTGAGTGGCGCTACGCAGTTAGACGAAGTTAAAACCCAATTAGCATTAGGCAAAGTCATTAATGAGTTAGAGGTGCATTCAATCAGCCAAGCCTGGATTAATGCAGGATTTTTATTAGGCGGACTCTATCTAATTGCTCGTAAGGTTATTACTTGGCATATTCCAGCGGCGTTTATTGCCGGTATAGTGTTTGTTTCATCTATGCTGTATTTGATTGATCATCAAATATACTTACCGATGCAAAATCACTTGATGCTCGGCGCTACGATGCTTGGTGCATTTTTTATTGCAACCGATCCAGTTTCAGCCAGTACAACACCAAAAGGGCGTTTGATTTACGGTTTTTTAATTGGTGTTTTGGTTGTTGTTATTCGTGTGTTTGGTAGCTATCCAGATGGCGTGGCTTTTGCCGTATTACTGATGAACATCACCGTGCCTTTGATTGATTACTACACGCAGCCCAAGGTGTTTGGGAAATGACTTTAAATCCCATTCTAAAGGCTGGCGCTTTATTGCTTATTTTTACAGTAATCAGTGTGTTTTTTGTTGCACTAACGCAAGACACTACCAAAGAAAAAATTAAATACAATGAAGACCAATTGTTGATTAAGCGCCTTGGTGAATTGGTATCAGGTTATGACAACAACATCCTAGAAGATAAGTTTTTAAAGGAGGTAAGACTACACAGCTTACAACAACAAGTAGGCGTTTATCCTGCCAAGCAACAAGGAAAAACCTTTGCTTATCTAGTTGAGCATACTTATCCTAATGGTTATAGTGGCAATATTAAGTTGCTGACCGGTATCAATACAGATGGCAAGTTATTAGGTGTTCGAGTGATCGCACATAAAGAAACTCCGGGTTTGGGTGATAAAATTGAAACCAGAAAATCAGACTGGATCAAGCAATTTAGTGGCTTGTCTTTATCAAATCCTAATCAAAGCAACTGGAAGGTAAAACGCGATGGCGGTGTGTTTGATTCATTTACAGGTGCCACCATTACGCCAAGAGCTATTGTGGCAGCTACTTACCAGGTTCTAGATTTATTCAGCAAGCAAGGCTTGCTGAATCGTTAATTTGTATGAAGCTGAGTGATTTTGACTTCGATTTACCGAAGTCACTGATTGCTCAAAGCCCACCAGAAAATAGAACAGATTCACGTCTTTTAGTGCCTAAATCGACTATTATAGATTCATTTTTCCATCAAATAGCATCATTTATTAAACCTGGTGATTTGCTAGTGATGAATAATACTCGGGTTATTCCAGCACGCTTATTTGGCCATAAAGCTTCAGGTGGGAAAGTGGAGATTATGATTGAGCGCTTACTTAATGATCGTCAAGTATTGGCTATGGTAAAAGCCTCTAGAGCGCCAAAAATTGACAGCTACATTACACTTGATAATGGCGATAAGGCGCAAGTTATCAGTAAAGAAAATGGTTTTTATACGCTAGATTTTACGACTGATTCGTTGCTAGATTTGCTTGATAATGTTGGACACATTCCTTTACCACCTTATATTGAGCGTAGTGATGATAAGGCTGATTTAGAGCGTTATCAAACGGTATTTGCCAGGCATGAAGGTGCGGTAGCTGCACCAACTGCAGGCCTACATTTTGATGATGAGCTGTTATCTACTTTAGAAGAAAAAGGCATCAAACACTGTTTTGTTACTTTGCATGTGGGCGCAGGTACTTTCCAACCAGTTAAAGCTGACGAGATTACTGATCATAAAATGCACAGTGAATATTTTGAGATTAGCCAAACAACCGTAGATCAAATCAACCAAACTAAAGCAAACGGCGGTCGCATCATAGCCGTAGGCACTACAGCGGTTCGATCAGTAGAGTCCGCTGCTAAAAGTGGCACACTTAAAGCTACCAAGGAAGAAACCGATATTTTTATTTACCCCGGATATGAGTTTAAAATCGTAGATATGCTAATCACTAATTTTCACCTGCCAAAATCTTCACTACTGATGTTGGTGAGTGCTTTCATTGGTCGAGAGAGAATGATGGAGATTTATCAGCATGCTATTGAGAATGAGTACCGATTTTTTTCTTATGGTGACGCTATGCTCTTGGAGAAAACAACATGATTTATGAAAATGACCTAGTATTTGTTGATATTGAGTCTAGTGAGATACCTTGGGTGAAGGTATTTACTCAGCGAAAGATTAAAGAATTTAGTGAGTGTAC
>JAERTA010000017.1 GCA_016845205.1 Gammaproteobacteria bacterium | reverse complement strand
GCAACTTTAACAATCTTCCAATTTTTAAAGATAAATTCGTGAATTTCAGCACGAATCCAATAAACCGCAAAAGAAGCAAGGCGTACTTTTTTGTGTGGGTTGAAGCGCTTGACTGCCTTCATTAGACCAATTGTACCTTCTTGAATAAGATCAGCTTGTTCTAAACCGTAACCCTTATAACCATGAGCAATAAAAGCCACAAAACGCATGTGTGACAAGACTAACTTTCTTGCAGCGCTAAGATCGTGATTTTCGTAAAGTTCGATTGCTAAATTATGCTCTTCTTCCGGTGTAAGAATCGGAGGGTATTTTTGAACTTCTAATGAACTTGAAGTTTTAACAGCGGGCAGAACAAATTCTTGACTCATAAATTTATTATAACTAATGATTAATATTAGTAAGGAGTGATATTATACGCAATTTATGTGTTATATCAACTGTTTAAGCAAGTCTTGGTGTTGCTGTGTTTGCTGGGCCAAACTAAGGCGTTGAGAGTAAACAATGTTGTTTAAATCGTTTAGGGCGATATTAAAATCGTCATTAATCACTAAATAATCAAATTCATCAAAGTGTTGCATTTCACTAACAGCGTCTCGCATTCTTCGGTTAATAATACTTTGATCATCTTGACCACGATCAGTTAAGCGCTCTCTTAAGGCTGATGTTGAAGGTGGTAAGATAAAAATGCCAATTGCATCTTTAAAGCTCTTTTTAACTTGCTGTGCACCTTGCCAATCAATCTCCAAGATAACGTCTTGACCTTGCTGAAGCAAATCTTTAACCGTTTGTTTGGCACTACCATAGTAGTTGTCAAATACTTGAGCTGATTCGATAAAGCCATCATTGTTGTTGATTTCATCAAACGTTTCTTTAGAAACAAAAAAATAGTTTTTACCATCAACCTCACCTGGACGAGCAGCGCGCGTTGTATGAGAGACTGATACGCATAAGTTGTCAACTTGCTCAATCAGTGCTTTAACTAGAGAAGTTTTGCCACAGCCAGAAGGGGCAGCAATAATAAATAAATTAGCCATTTTTAATGATTGGGTGTATAGCCTTGAATGTCATCAGCACCTTCTTTAGAAAAGAAGAATTTTTCCATTTGCTCTTTTAGGTAGCTTTGTGCTTTCTCATCAAGCATGTTAAGGTTGTTTTCATTAATTAACATGGTTTGATGATCAAGCCATAGTTGCCAGCCTTGCTTGGAAACGCTGGCTAAAATTCTTTTGCCTAGTTCGCCTGGATAGGGCGCCCTATCTAGCGCCTCAAGTTCTTGGTCTAATTTCACACATTGTACAGTATTCATAGTTGTTTTATCCTGATGCCTAATAAGCGCAAACAAACGAAGTACAAAGCTGCTGAAGCAATAACAATAAATGCGACAGAGCTAACACGTTGCCAAACGCCATTTTCTAAGTAAAAACTAATGTCGTTAGAAAAATTTAAAATAAAAACAACCATTATAAAGCTTGCCAATAACACTTTTAAAAATAGTTTGATTAAATCGCTGGAAAAATGATAAATAGATTGTTTGTTTAAATAATAATAAAGCAAAGAGGCGTTGATCACAGCAGAGATTGAAGTGGCGGCTGCTAGGCCTATGTGGCCAAAGTCAAAATATATGGCCAAGATTAAGTTTAAAAACACATTTGACACCATGGCGACCACACCGACTTTGACCGGTGTTTTAGTATCTCCACGAGAAAGAAATACAGGGGCTAGGATTTTAACAATGATAAAGGCCAACAATCCTGAGCCGTAAGCAATCAAACTCAACGCCGACATATGTGCTGAGAACGCATCAAATTTATCATATTGAAATAAGGTGATGATTAATGGTTCAGCCAAAAGCACTAATCCAGCACAAGCAGGCGCACCCAGTAGCAAACCAATTTTTAGTGCGTAATTGATTGTACGAGTAAATTTTTCATCATCTTTATTAGAAAAATGTTTACTAAGTTTGGCCAGTGCTACTGTTGCTAGCGCAATACCAATTAATGCCAAAGGTAGTTCTAATAGGCGATCAGAATAATACAGCCAAGACACACTACCACTAACTAATATTGTGGCTATCATGGTGTCAATTAACAAATTTATTTGTGAGACAGAGACGCCAAAAAGTGCGGGTAACATGCGTTTTTTTAGCGTTTTTACGCTAGGGTGGTCGCCACGCACCAAATGTGGCATTTTTTTAATTTTAATTAAAAATGGAATCTGAAATAACAGCTGTACGACACCGCCAATTAGAACGCCCCAGGCTAATGCCATAATAGGTGTTTCTAGATACTGAGATAGGTATACAGCACTTAATATCATAGAAATATTCAATAAAACAGGCGTAAAGGCCGGAACGGCGAATTTATCATAAGTGTTGAGAATACTGCCCGCAAAAGCCGTTAAGGAAATCAGTAGCAGATAAGGAAAAGTAATTTGTAGCATGCTGGATGCTAGATCAAATTTAGTAGGATCGGCGTCAAAATAAAAACCCCAAGCAAACATAAAAATAACCAAAGGCGCTGCCACAATGGTAATAGCAGTAATGACAATTAAAACTGTTAAAAACTTGGTGCCAATATGGTTGATGACGTTTTGTACTTCAACTTCATTGTGGTTGGACTTGGTTTCGGCCAAAATGGGTACAAAAGCCTGAGAGAAAGCACCCTCGCCAAATAGACGTCTAAGGAAATTAGGGATTCTAAAGGCAACTAAAAAAGCGTCTGTTAGCCCGTTAGCACCAAAATATCGAGCAATAAAATAATCACGAACCAGGCCTAAGATGCGAGACAAAAAAGTCATCACAGTAACAATACTGCTAGACTTTAAAAAAGACCTATTCATAAAATCTCAAATCGATTTTATTCCTCAATCGGACCACGCATAATACCCACTTTTGAGCTACGAATACATTTTACAAATTGCATTACTTCTGGACTATCAGCCTCAGAGTTTTCAAGCTCTTGTAAGGCATGGTCAAGCAGTCGACCTTGGGATTCGCGATACACTACTTTAAAGGCGCGTTTGATAGAGGCAACCGCACTTGATGAGAAGCCACGACGTTTCATGCCTTCGGCATTAATACTTCTGACACGTGTTTGTGTGCCTGAGGCTACCATATAGGCTGGAATGTCCTTGTTTACCTGGCAACCCATGCCGATATAGGTGTGCATACCAATCATACAAAATTGCTTAACCAGAGTAAACCCGCCTAAAATTGCCCAATCATGCACTCTAACATGACCGGCTAATGAGGCATTGTTAGACATAATGGTGTGATTACCAACTTCACAATCGTGAGCAATGTGCACATAAGCCATCAGCATGTTATTAGAGCCAACACGAGTGAGTGATTTTTCTTTTTCTGTGCCGCGGTTAATGGTGCAAAATTCACGAATTAAGTTGTCATCACCAATAACGAGGTTGGATTCTTGACCTTCTTCGTAGGTAATATCTTGTGGATCGCCACCGATAGAGGCAAATGAGTAAATATGGTTATTTTTACCGATTTTAGTTGGACCTTGTATTACAGCGTGGGATTCAACGATGGTACCTGAACCAACTTCAACATTCGCGCCAATAATAGCATAGGCACATATTTCAGCATTTTTATGGATTTTTGCACTAGGGTCAATAACTGCACTAGGATCTATCGCCATAACATTCTCCTCAAGAATTTTTTTATAAATTAATCAGCTGCTTTTTGTGTACACATAAGTTCAGCTGTTGTTACTACTTGGTCTTCAACCAAGGCTCTACATTTAAATTTCCACATGCCGCGTTTAACTGTCATTACTTCAACTTCTAAACGCAGTTGATCGCCAGGCTCAACCACACGCTTAAAACGCACCTTGTCTACACCGACTAGCATGTAGATTTGCCCATCAATTGGCTTGCCAACTTCTGATTTAAATGCCAAGATACCAGTCGCTTGTGCCAATGCCTCGACAATCATTACGCCAGGCATAATTGGTTGCGCAGGAAAGTGCCCAGTAAATTGCGGTTCGTTAAAAGTAACATTTTTAATGGCAACCAGTGTTTTGCCAACTTCTAACTCTAAAACTCGGTCAATCAATAAAAAAGGGTAGCGATGAGGTAGATAATTTTTAACGTCTTGAATATTCATTTCCATAATGATTAATCCTTTAAATTTTTTAATTTAATATTTAGGTATTTGATAATTTTATCAAGTTTTACTAGCCATAAACCGACATTCTGCCACTGCTTGTGGGGCATAAGCGGCATGATGCCTGTATACATACCAGGGGTTTTAATGTCTTTATCAATTGTGCTTTTTGCATTAATAATAACATCGTCACAGATATTTAAATGCCCAACAATACCAACCATGCCACCAATCATGCAGCGTTTGCCAAGGGTTGTGCTACCGGCAATACCTGTATTGGCAGCAACCGCTGTGTCTTGGCCGATAATCACATTATGTGCAATATGGATTAAATTATCGAGCCTTACGCCATCGTGTATTTGAGTATCTTCTAACGTGCCTCTGTCGATTGTGGTGTTGGCGCCAATGGTTACATTATCACCAATAACCACATTACCTAGATGTGCAATGCTGTGCCATTGATTTTGATTATCTCTGGCATTACCAAACCCCTCAGAACCAATTACAGCGCCTGGAGAAATAACGACGTTATCGCCGATTGAACAGCCTTGTAAAATCGTAACATTGGGGTATAGATAAGCATTATCACCAATGGTGACATTGTCTTCAATGACTGTATTTGAGCCAATAGTCGCATGATGACTAATAATAACCTCTTTACCAATTGTGCAGTTTTTTGCAATTTTTGCTTGATTGGTTTTTGCACTAGGATGAATACCGTCAACAAGAGAGGTTTCTTTTTTAAAATAATGAGTAATTTTGGCAAACGCTAAGTAAACATCCTCAACC
>JAERTA010000016.1 GCA_016845205.1 Gammaproteobacteria bacterium | reverse complement strand
ACAAGTAGTTTTAACATACGCTTAGTTTATAACAATTTTTAAGATAGAATGCTCACAATGCACTTTAATGTTTGTACAAATGGTTAATGAAAGTCTTTGGGTGGTCTATTTGTTACGCTGCGCTGATGATAGCTTGTATTGCGGTATTACCAATCATTTGGAAAAACGTATTAAACAGCACAATGGTGAGTTAGTCGGAGGCGCTAAATACACTCGAGCTAATGGTCCATGTGAGCTAGTGTATCAAGAAAATACCAAAGATAGAAGTACTGCCTCTAAGCGAGAATATGAAATCAAATCCATGACTCGAGAAGACAAAATATTACTCATTAAAACATCATGAGTGATTATCAAAGAATTTCTTGTGAGGCGCACAGTCTTTATGAACTGGCAATTATACGCAGCCAATCAATGCAAGTCATTATTAACGGCAATGCACAAACTATCCAGCCTAAAGATATTATGACTAAATCAGGGATAGAGTATTTGGTTTTTATCGATGAAAACAACGTTTTACAAGAATTACGCGCTGACAAAATCACTTTATAAGGTGATTTTAATAATTTCTGAAATTTTTATTTAATGCTTGATTTAGAGCTTAAAAAGCTAGTAAATAGGGTGTTTTTGTTTAATTTTTAGCTGTTTTTGACAGTGAATTAGGTAGATATTAAAAATTTGCTAATTTTTTAGTCTTTTTGAAATAAGAAATAATTGAAATCTTGCGTACTGCCATTTGGGTGAGGATGAGTTTCAGAGGTGGTTTTGATAAGTCTAAATCCTTTTCCAAGCAGTTGGGTAATTTTATCTTTGTCATATTGCACAATATCTAGCTCTGAGCACTGTTTTGGGCCTGTTGGGGCAAAGGTAGCCAGTAAAAAATAACCTTGAGGTTTTAAATATTGATTGAGCTTGCTAATATAAGTTTTTTGATCCTTTTTATTGGTTAAAAAGTGAAAAACCGCACGATCATGCCATAAGTCAAATTGGGTGTCAGATTGAAAATTTAGGATATTTTCATTATAGAAGCTCACTTCATTAGTGTGAGTTTTTAGACGCTCTTGCGTGGCTTTAATGGCGGTGGGTGAAAGCTCTAGTAGGGATAAATCAGTATAACCCTCGTCTAATAAATTATCAGCCAATATCGACACGCCAGCGCCGACATCAATAATAGTGTCATTTTTTTGAGTATATTTTAAGGTCCAGTCAAACGAGAGGGTGGCATGATCTTGATGCCAGCTGACCTGGGTGTGATCTTTGCTTTGGTAAACTTTATCCCAATGGCTGAGTGTATCCGTCATTCGTTTGGTGTTTATAATAATGAATATTTGGATTATAACGATTTACCATGAGAATTTTACACACAATGCTACGAGTCGGGGATTTGGACAAATCCATTGCGTTTTATACCGAGGTTTTAGGCATGACTTTATTGCGCCAAAAAGACTACCCTAAGGGTGAATTTACGTTGGCGTTTTTAGGCTACGGACCAGAGTCGGAAAACCCCGCGCTTGAGCTAACTTACAATTGGGGAAAAGACAGTTACGAAGTTGGCAGCGGTTTTGGCCATATTGCTATTAATGTCGATGATGTGTATGAAGCCGTTGAGATGGCAAAAGAAAAAGGTGCTGAAGTAATACGAGAAGCAGGGCCAATGAGTGCTGGCACAACCATTGTTGGGTTTTTAAAAGATCCGGATGGGTATGAGATAGAGTTGCTTTCTAAAACATTTAAGTAGCTTATTACACAACGCCAAGTTTTTATTACCAAGGCATTTTTCGCAGAGATAGTGATTCATATCTTAAGAAAAAATAACGCAGAGAATGAAAATTTGACTAAGTGTAATTTTTACGGCCTGATAATGCATGGGCAATGGTGTTGATATCGGCATATTCAAGCTCACCACCAATCGGTATACCGTGGGCAATGCGAGTGATTTGAATATCAAACTGCTTTGCCATGTTGCTAATGTAATGGGCGGTTACTTCACCCTCGACTGTTGCGTTAGTGGCTAAGATAATTTCTTCTACTTTTTGATCGCGTAATTTTTGCTCTAACTCGTCCAAACCAAGCTCGGCAGCACCGATGCCATCGATAGGAGAAAGATAACCACTAAGGACAAAATATTTACCTTGGTAAACCCCGCTTTGTTCAATTGCATGAATGTCAGTTGGTGTTTCAACAATGCAAAGTTGTGCGTTGTTACGCTGATCATTAGCACAAATATTGCAAACAGTTTTTTCACTGAGTGTACGGCAAGAAGAGCAATGTTTAACATGCTCCATGGCATCAACCAAGGCTTTGGCTAGCTCAAATCCACCGTCTCGATTGCGCTCTAATAAATGGTAAACAAAGCGTTGTGCGGTTTTACTACCAACACCAGGTAGGGTACAAAAAGCTTTGTTGAGTTTTTCAATCATTAGAAGGGCAGGTTCATACCGCCAGGCAGATTCATACCGCCAGTTACCCCTTTCATTTTGGCAGCTGAGGCATCGGCGATTTGCTTGGTGGCATCATTTATTGCTGTAAGGATTAAATCTTCCAGCATGTCTTTGTCATCCATCACGCCTTCGTCAATTTGAAGGTTGGTGGCTTGATGTTCACCATTAACAGTAACTTGTACTGCACCACCCGCAGCTTTACCAGTAGCTGTTAAGTTTTTAATTTCTGCTTGTGCTTGCTGCATATCTTCTTGCATTTTTTGGGCTTTTTGCATCATGCCAGCCATTCCACCTTTAAACATTTTCTATCTCCTTAATTGATTTTAAGTCCACCTTTGCATTAAAGGTTTTTTGTAATTTTTGCACACCCTCATCTTTCATGAACTCTTTTTGCATGGCGGCTATTTTTTCATTATTAGCCTGCATCTCTTTTTGTGCTAGGGTTTGTGTTGTTAGTTTATTTAAGTTAATTTTAAGCGTCATTTCGCCAAAATTTGTCTGTAACACACCTTGGATTGCACGCTGAATATTATCTGTAAGTAAGCTAGAAAATTGCCCGTCCAAATTAAGCGTTAGCGTTTGATTACTAATATTGTCAAACAAAGTATTTTTTAGCAACGTACGAGAGGCTGTGCTAAATTCAAGTGATTTGGTGATATCTTCCCACTGCTGCTGTGAGCTAATACTTAGGATTGGTTTTGGCGCGCTTGATTTGTTCTCTTTAACTGATTTTGGTTTGGGTGCTACTGCTGGTTTTTCTTTAGGTTTTGCTTCAGACGTTGCTTTAGCTTTTGACTTTTTGGCTAATTTAGGCGTTTTTTTTTCAGTGGTCTCGGCATTAGAATGGAAAGCTAACATTCTAAGTAGCGTCATCTCAAAGCCAATTTGCTCACTCGGCGCAAGTGGCATGTCTTTAGAGCCGTTAATGGCCATGTGGTAAAACAACTGCAAATCTTGATTAGAGATTTGAGTAGCCAAGGTTTTAATTTCATCAGAAATATGCGTGTTGTCAATAATCTGAGCGATTGATATTTGATGAAAAAGACTGGTTAGATCTTTAAGTGCATGAGTTAAGTCTTCGCCTTTGTGAGACAGATCTTTAACAAAGTTAATCACCGCTTCACCGTCTTGGTTAAACAAGTGTGTAGCAAGTGTAAGGATATCATCATGATGCACCAAACCAAGCATGGCTTTAATATCCTTTGCCATAACTGTGCCATCGCCATAAGAAATAGATTGATCAAGCAAGCTTAGAGCATCACGCATTGAGCCATTACCAAAATCGGCAATTTGACTAAGTGCTAATTCTTCATATTTAAGACCTTCAGCCTCCATGATAAACTTCAACTGACCTAAGATTTCTTCATGTGTGAGTTTTTGCAAGGTAAATTGCAAACAGCGTGATAACACTGTCACTGGTAGCTTTTGCGGGTCAGTGGTTGCTAGCAAGAACTTAATGTGCTCAGGTGGCTCTTCAAGCGTTTTGAGTAGTGCGTTAAAACTACTTTTTGAGAGCATATGCACTTCGTCAATCAAGTAAATCTTGTAGCGATTTTTAGTCGGTATGTATTGCGCATTTTCTAAAATATCGCGCATGTTATCCACGCCTGTGTGCGAAGCAGCATCTAGCTCGATTAAGTCAACCGATTGACCTTGATCAATCTCAACACAAGTGGCACAGGTACCACAAGGCTTAGAACTAACCCCTGCTTCACAGTTAATGGATTTGGCAAAGATACGGGCAATGGTGGTTTTACCAACGCCGCGCGTGCCAGTAAATAAAAAAGCGTGGTGTAAACTATCCGCATCAAGTGCGTTAATTAGAGTTTTAACCGTGTGTGTTTGACCCACCATTTCACCAAAAGTGTGAGGTCGGTATTTACGTGCTAAAACTTGATAGTGTTCGCTCATTAATAAATTTTTTGTATTAAAAGTGGCAGCACCAAGAATAACAGCCAACACATGAAAAAATTATTACCGTTGCTTCCTTCCGGACCTGGCGGGGTTCATAACCATTCATTGTAAGCGCACCCTTAGCACTACCACGAACTATTTTACATTTATATCTACTTTCTGTTTAAGAATTATTAGCTTGTTCTAGGCGCTCAGGTGTGCCAACATCTTGCCAATGTCCATCAAAATGTTCTCCGCTAAGCGTGTTTTTGCTAATAGCGTCTTTAAGTAAAGGATAAAGCGCTAATTTTCCTGGTGTAGATGCATAAGATTTAAAAAAATCAGGATGATAGATTCCAATGCCAGAAAATGTTAGATTGTTAGATTGATTAATCAATATTCGCTGGTCGTCTGTTAAGGAAAAATCACCGGTTTTATTATGTTCAGGATTATCTATCAGTATCAAATGAGCAAGTGAATCAACAGGTAAGGTAAGCTTGGATAAATCATAATCACAAAGTACGTCAGAATTAATCACGATAAAAGGCTCTTTTCCTAATAATGGCAATGCTTTGATAATGCCGCCGGCAGTTTCTAGTGCGCCAGAAAATTCATCGCTGTAAGTAACTCTAACGCCTAATCTTGATCCGTTTCCTATATAGGCTTTAATTTGCCATCCTAAATGCGCAACATTCACAAAAATATTGGTTATTTTGGCTTTTTTAAGTGCGATGATCGAGTGTTCTATTAATGTTAAGCCTCTAACCTTTAACAGTGGTTTCGGGGTGGTTTTGGTGAGTGGCATCATGCGCTCACCTCTGCCTGCGGCTAAAATCATGGCTTTCATTGGCCTGCCTTGGTTAAATTAAGAATATTTTTTAAGTAAGAAAAATTTGTGTATTTATCAGCAATTTGCAAGACATATTTTTCAATCAGTGGAATATTTTTTAAATATTGATGTTTGCCATCACGAATGGATAAGCGCTTAAATATACCCAGTATTTTAAGGTGGCGTTGCAAGCCCATGAGGTCAAACTGTTTTTCAAACTCTTTGAAGTTAATTGTTAATTTGGCTTGTTTGTGGAAATAGACAAGCAAGGCTTGTATCTCGGATGGCTTTAGTTCGAAATAAGCATCTTTCAGTAGTGAGACCAAGTCATAAGTATTTGAGCCGATGACTGCATCTTGGAAGTCAATCACACCGAGCTCATTATTAGCTAACATCATTAGGTTGCGTGAGTGGTAATCGCGGTGTACAAAGACTTGATTGGTACTTAGTGCATTATCACTAAGTGAGTTAAATACGCTTTGTAATTGTGTGTGTTGTTCTCTATTTAGTGTTGGCAAGTACCAGTCAATCAATAGTTGCATCTCGGTGGTGAGTAGGGCGTGATCGTACGATGGAATATTAGCTGAATCGGTGTCTAATGATTGAATACCAATAAGAACATCAATGGCATTTTTGTAATACTGAGTATCAAAGCTTTTTTGTTGTGCACTTAAGAAGGTTTGATCACCTAAATCTTCTAATAATAAAAAACCTTGATCTAGATTGGATTCAATAATTTTTGGTGCGTGTACACCACCAGATATCAGATGTTTGGCAATGCGAATAAAGGGCTCGCAGTTTTCTTTTTCAGGTGGTGCGTCCATGGCAATAAAAGAGGTATTGTCACGTTCAACTCTAAAATAACGACGAAAGCTGGCATCATCGCTAGCAGTGGTGATGACAAAGTTCTCATCGCCAAAAAAAACCTCTAACCAGTCGGTAAGTAAGTCTAGGCGCTGGTCAATCATTTTTAAGTAGTTGGTATTGCTCATATACGCACGACCAAGCTGGGTGAATACTGCCTTGATTAATAGGCTGATCATCTAGTAAAGTGATGGGCATAATCTCGCGTGTTGAGCTTGAAATCCACAATCCATCCGCTTGATGAATATCATTTAATGAGAATGGGATTTCTTGTATGTCAAGATTACAAGCTTTGGCGCTACTAATAACTAAGTCACGAGTGATACCTGAGAGAATATTGGGCCCAGTTGGGTGGGTAAATAATGCATTACCTTTAAGTATAAAAACATTAGAGGTTGCGCCCTCAGTAATCTTATTGTTGCGAGATAAAATCATCTCTTCAACTTGGTGCTGTTTGGCTTCTTGTGCATAGAGAATATTAGCCAATAATGAAGTGGACTTGATATCGCATCGATGCCAGCGAATGTCTTCACGTGTTAGGGCGGAAAATCCAGCCTCTAGTTGTGATTTTGTTTTGGCTATGAGTGGGTTAGATTCAATATAAACCGTTGGTGTTAATGTATCAAAGTTGTGTTTTCGTTGGCTATCAACACCACGGGTAATTTGTAGATAAAGCGATTGATCTGATTCAGATGAAAAACCGCTGAGTTTGGTCAAAATATTGTGCCACTCGTCATGCGAATAAGGGTTAGTGATTTGGATAGAGTCTAGACTATTTTGCAAGCGATCTAGGTGTTCGGTTAGGCGAAAGATTTTGCCATTGTAAACCGGGATGACTTCATAAACACCATCGCCAAATAAAAAACCTCTATCCATAACGGAAATAGAGGCTTTATTTTTTGCGATAAAATCGCCGTTAAGATAGACCATTAAAATCCGAATAGAGAGAGTATCCAGTTCCAAATTTGGCTAAAGAATCCAGACTCAGGTGCGTCTTCTAGTGCTACTAATGGCAGCTTGGCAAGATTTTCACCTTCAAATTTAATAACTAAGTTACCAATACTCTCACCCTTATTGATAGGGGCAGATAACCCAGCATTAAGTTCAATTGCTTGCTGAGACAATTTGTACTGACCGCGTGCCAAGGTAATGGCTTTTGAGTCTTGAAGGCCAACTTTGATCTCATCTTTGGTAGAACCGGAGATTGGGATGCTTTTAGTAATTTCACCAATATTTTTAGTTTCGAAAAAACGGAAACCATAATCTAGTATTTTTTGTGTTTGCGAGGTGCGCGCTTCAACAGAAGTTGAGCCTAACACCACTGAAATAAGGCGCATATCCATGCGATTGGCGCTTGCAACTAGATTGTATTGTGCCTTTTCAGTATAGCCAGTTTTAAGGCCGTCAACGGTGTTATCGCTCCATAAAAGTTTGTTGCGATTCGGTTGTTTAATATCATGGTGGGTAAATTCTTTTTCACTATACCATGGGTAGAACTCTGGGAAGTCTCTAATCGTAGCAGCGGCTAGTTTTGCCATATCAGATGCGGTGGTGTGCTGGTCTTGATAGTCAAGGCCAGAAGCATTTTCAAAACGAGTATTGTGCATACCAAGCTCTTTTGCATATTGATTCATGTAAGCGGTAAAGGTGCCTTCTGTGCCGGCGATATGTTCGGCCATCGCAACGGCAGCGTCATTGCCTGACTGGATAATCATGCCTTTAAGTAGCACTTTAAGTTTGATGGTTTTACCCACCTCTACAAAACTTTTTGAACCCATGGTTTTCCAAGCTTTTTCACTGATTTTTACGTCATCTTCTAAGCTAGCTCTACCGTCTTGAATTAATTGAAAAACCACGTAAGCTGTCATTAACTTGGTCAAGCTTGCTGGTGCGCGTTTTTCATGAGGCTTGTTTGAAGCAATAACAGCACCTGAGTTGTAGTCAAGTACTACATACGAAGCTGCATTGATAGAAGGTTGTTTTGGGGTGATAAAAATAGCGGCTTGAAGGTTAAGCGAAGTAACACTAATTGCAACAACAAATAAGGTGGATAGTTTTTTTGTAAGTGATTGATATTTCATATTCTTTTATTGATTATTTTGATTAAATTGTTGCTTTATTTTCTTTGATAATTGATAAGCTGCCATGGCGTATCTATTATCGTGATTATAACGGGTTAATATGTAAAAATTCCAAAAAGTAAGCCAGGTTTCGTCAATTTTTTGTTGTGGCAGGCGAATAAAAGCAAGCTTGGTTTTGTTAGGAATGTCTGTGTCAATATCTAAACCCTTGTTACGCCAGTATTCGGCATTTTTTTTAGGCTTGTTAGTGGATCGTTTGGCGTATTTTAAATGGGTATCTGATAGTGCAATAGGGCGAGCGATTTCCCCAAAGTCGTGCCAATGATGTTTGTCAAAATAATTTGCAATGGAGCCGATAGCATCAATAGGATCTGAAAATAAATCAATCTTGCCATCTTGGTTAAAATCAACAGCATAATGACGGTATGAACTGGATATAAACTGTGGGTAGCCCATTGCGCCAGCGTACGAACCTTTAACAGAGAGGGGTGGTATGGCATTTTCACGTGACATCAGCAAGAAAGACTCAAGTTCTTTTTTGTAAAAATTGCGTCGTCGGTAATTACCAAACGCGCGTTTTGTTAAAGTTTCTAATGTGGGGTGTGTGCCTTTTTTATGGCCATAGCTGGTTTCTATTCCAAGAATAGCAACGATAATTTCGATTGGCACATTGTAGGTAACTTCGGCTCGTTTTAAAGTGGCAAGGTTGTCATGCCAAAAGTCCACCCCATTTTGAATGCGAGATTGAGTGAGAAACAAACCCTTATACTTGTCCCAAGACATTGTTTTTTTTCTGGGTTTTGTAGTTTTTGTAGTTTTTTTCTTAGATTTATCAGCGACGGTTAGTTTGATTGTAGAAAAAATTAACAGCAATTCATCTTGATTAAAATTGTGTTCTTTCACCATCTTATTGATGAAATTTTGTGTTGATTTAAACTGCGTAGCAGGCAGTGTTTTAGCTGATACTAATGAAGATAGTAATAGTAGTGATAAGACCAATAATCGTAGCATGTTGTTAAAGCTTAGCAAGATAATTTGGTGTTTTGTGTTTTCGAATAGACATAATAATACCAAAACTGGCCATTAGTGTAATGAGTGATGAGCCACCATAACTGATGAGCGGTAAAGGTACACCAACAACAGGTAGTAAGCCAGACACCATGCCAACATTAACAAAGATGTAAGTAAAGAAAATTAATGTTAGGCTAGCGCCGAGTAATTTAGAAAAAGTGTCTTCAGATTCAAAAGAGATAATAAAGCAACGATAAATAATAAGGCCATAAATAGTGAAAAGCAATAACACCCCCATAAAACCTAATTCCTCAGCAATGACGGAAAAGATGAAGTCAGTGGTGTGCTCAGGTAGAAAATTAAGCTGTGATTGTGAGCCTTGTTCAATGCCTTTACCTAGTAATCCGCCAGAACCAATGGCAATTTTTGATTGCAAGATATGATAGCCTGATCCGAGTGGATCAGAGCTTGGATCAATGAGCGTAAGGATGCGTTTTTTCTGATAAGCCATGAGTAAATAGTTCCAGGCAATATAGCCACCACTACTTACTAATGCACCTATTAAGCTAAGATTAAGCCAGTTGTTGTGTTTGATTAGTTGGATACGCACGCCTGAGAAAAACAACACGTAAACACCACTAGCACCAATGAGTAATGAGGTGCCTAGGTCTGGTTGTTTGGCAATCAATAAAACAATAGAAATAATAGAAATAATAGAAATCAATATAGGCAATGGCTTGGGCGGCAGGGTTTTTTCGCTAAGGATGGAGGCGATAGCGATCGGTACGATCACCTTCATAAGTTCTGAAGGCTGAAAACGTACAAAACCTAAATCAAGCCAACGTTGAGCGCCACCACTACTAGATCCGAATAGCAATACAAGTGTTAATAAAAAAATGCCAAATAGCATAAGGTAAGGAGAGTATCGACGGAAAAGATAAGGCGGTATTTGTGCAATTACTAGCATGACGCTAAAAGCAAGCGTAAAGTGCGTAATTTGCTTGTAAAGTAGTGTTGTTGATCCAGCAGAGGCACTATAAAGCATCATTAATCCAAATGAGCTAATACTCACTAATAATATGAATAATGGCGTATCCATCTTGAAATAATGCCAAAAATGGCGAATTTTACCAAGTGGTGTGCGTGTCATAATAGCAGTAGACCAACACGTCGAACATCGGATAATAACAAGTTAAAACTTCGACAAGCAGACTCGTTGTTCATGCTCTCTACACCGATGCCCATTTGTTGAATGGTTATTTGTTGTTTTGGATGTAGAAATTGAGTTACCTTGCCTGTGCCAATAATAAGTATATCGATATCGTCTTGTGAGCTTAGTGGGAAAAGCGAGGCTTTATTTAACTCTTCTAAACTGGTTATTTCAATTTCTGCAGAATAACTTGGTGAAATAAAACAAGGTGTTTTTAATACACAATGCGCTAATTTAACTTGAAAGTCATCAACAGAAACAATGGAATTTTGTTCAGATTCTTGTTGGTTAAATTCCATGTTGATATTGAGCTTATTTGAAGGTTTAAAAACACATTATAACCGTGTAAAATTATTCTATTTTTAAATAATAATTAACAATGTCTAATTCTAGCGAAACTGATGCATTTTCTGCAGATTTGTCAAGTGGCTTAGCTGCCTTTGATTCAAAAAACTTTTCAATGGCTTATCAACTATTGGCACCATTAGCCGCCCAAGGTAATGCGGAATCGTTATGGCGTTTAGGCATGATGCAGATGAACGGCTTGGGTATGGTTGAAAATCAGCCCTTAGGTTTTGAAAATTTTATTCAAGCAGCCGAGCAAGGCCATGCTTTTGCACACCATATGATTGGTGTGGCATATATGACCGGAGAAGGGGTAGATAAAGACATTAACAAAGCCATTGAATGGTTTGAAAAAGCTGCTGAATTTAAAATTCCCGGGCCTATGTATGCATTAGGTATGCTTTACGAAGACGGTAAAGAGATTGATCAAGATTTAGAAAAAGCACAAGTTTGGTACGACAAGGCATCAGAGGTTAATACACCGTGAAGTCAAGATTCGCCCCATCACCTACTGGGTACTTACATGTTGGCGGCGCCAGAACAGCCTTGTTCGCTTGGCTATGGGCTAAAAAAGAACAAGGTCAGTTTGTCTTGCGTATTGAAGATACAGACCGAGAGCGATCTACCCAAGCTTCAGTTGATGCAATTTTAGATGGCATGAAGTGGCTAGGGCTAGAACATGATGAAGGCCCTTATTATCAAACCGATCGATTTGACCGATATGAAGCTGTCATTCAACAACTTTTAGCGCAAGACAAGGCTTACTATTGTGAATGCTCACAAGAACGATTACAAACCTTACGAGATGAGTTGACAGCTAAAGGCGAAAAAGCCAAATACGATGGTCATTGCCAGCATAAAAAATTAACCTCTGGTGTGGTGCGTTTTCGCAACCCAACTCAGGGTAGCGTAGTGTTTTCAGACTTAGTTAAAGGCGAGATCAGCGTACATAATAAAGAACTAGATGATTTGATTATTGCGCGTAGTGATGGCACACCAACCTATAATTTAACTGTGGTGGTGGATGACCATGATATGGAGATTGATTGTGTTATTCGTGGTGATGATCATATCAATAATACACCTAGACAGATTAATTTGTACGAAGCACTTGGTTGGAGTTTGCCAACTTTTGCGCATTTACCAATGATTTTGGGTGGCGATGGTGCAAGGCTTTCAAAACGCCATGGTGCGGTGAGCGTGATGGCCTATCGAGATGCAGGATTTTTACCAGAGGCCTTGCTTAATTACTTAGTGCGTTTGGGCTGGTCACATGGCGACCAAGAAGTGTTTTCTATTGATGAGATGATTGGGTTGTTTGACCTAAAAGATGTTAATAAAGCACCCGGTAGTTTTAACCAAGATAAGCTGATTTGGCTAAATCAAGAATATATCAAATCTGCTGATATGTCGCATTTAATTGAGCAACTTGATTGGCATCTTAATGAACAATCAATTGACACTAATAACGGCCCCGATGTTGCTAAAGTGATTGATGTATTACGAGAGCGATCCAAAACTTTAGTTGAAATGGCACAGAACATGAAAATGTTTTACCTAGATTTTGATCAGTTTGATGAAAAAGCCGCCAAGAAGCAGTTTAAGCCTGCTGCTGAACCCATTATCAAAGCTTTGATTAACCATTATTCACAGCTAGAAAATTGGTCGAGTACAGCGATTCATACTGTTGTAAAAACCGTCTGTGATGAGCAAGGTGTGGGTTTTGGCAAGGTTGGACAACCTTTTAGATTAGCACTTAGTGGCACAGGCAATGCAGGTAGTATCGATGTGGTAGCTGAGCTTGTTGGTAAAGACAGAACCTTAGTCCGTCTTCAAATGGCGCTTGATTATATTGCTCAAATAGATAATTAATCAGTTATCATCTAGTCATGCATTTAGATGATTTTAAGACCAGATATCAAACATTGCAAAAATCAGTTGAAGCTGATTTTTTAAAAAATCCTGATTCGGTAGAGTCGTTAGTTCAGGCTCGCAGTGATGGTGTTGATCTTTTGTTAAAAGACATTTGGCAGGCGTTTGAAATTGATCATGAATTATGTTTAGTGGCTGTCGGTGGTTTTGGTCGGGGAGAATTGCACTTATATTCTGATATCGATTTATTGATTTTAATTCCAAATGACACTCATGAGCAGCACCAAGAAAGTGTCTCTAAGTTTTTAACTTTTTTATGGGATGTTGGACTAGAAGTCGGCCATGCAACGCGAGATATTAACGACTGTATTATTGAAATTGACGACCTAAGTGTTGTCACTAATTTATTAGAATCGCGATTATTAATTGGTAAAAAATCTTTATTTTCAAAGATGAAGTCGATGATTAAGGCGAGCAATTGGTCATCCCAATCGTTCTTAGTAGAAAAACAAAAAGAACAGCATAATCGACATCTTAACTACTCAAACACAGCATACAACCTTGAACCTAATTTAAAGGAAAGCCCAGGCGGGTTAAGAGATATTCAAACAGTTGCTTGGGTAGCAAAATGGTATTTTGATGTCAATCTTCTGTCTGACTTAGTTGATAAGGCTTATTTAAGTGAGCATGAGTACGACTTATTAAAACAAGGACAACTGTTCTTATGGAAGGTGCGTTTTGCCTTGCATGTGATTGCCAAGCGTCGAGAAGATCGAATTGCCTTTCAGTATCAAAAAGAAGTAGCCACTATGTTGGGTTATATTGATACAGATTCTATGGCGGTTGAGCAATTTATGAAAGATTATTATCGCACTGTGACTAAAGTGTCGCGTCTAAATGATATTTTGCTACAGTTATTGGAGGACCGAGTACTCCATACGCAAAATCTTAATGAGCGCTTTGTGATTAGTTACGGTTATATTCAAGCCACCAGTGCCAATATCTTTAAAACCCACACAACTGCTTTTATTGAAATTTTTTTACTGATTGCGAAACACAACTATATTCGAGGAATTAGTGCCAGTACGCTTAGACAAATGCAGCTTGATTTAGATTTGATTGATGAGAATTATTACAAGAAGCGTCAAAATAATCGATTGTTTATTGAATTATTGCAGCAAAAACGCGGTGTTAATAAAGCCTTAAAGTTGATGAATCGCTATGGTATTTTAGAACGCTATATCCCAGCATTTGGGCAGATTACAGGCTTGATGCAATATGACTTGTTTCATGCTTATACGGTAGACCAACATACCTTGTTTGTGATTCGCAATCTAAGGCGATTTTTTGTTAGTGAGTTTTCCAAAGAGTTTGAATTGTGTAGTGAGATTGCTAAAACTATTGATAAACCAGAGCTATTGTTTTTAGCTGGATTGTTCCATGATATTGCCAAAGGCCGCGGTGGCGATCATGCTAGTTTGGGTGCGAAAGATGCGCAAGTTTTTTGTAGACACCATCAACTAAGGGAAAATGACACAACGCTGGTTTCGGGTTTAGTTGAACAGCATTTATTAATGTCACAAACAGCACAAAAGCAAGATCTAGAAGATTTTAAGGTGATTGATCAGTTTGCAAAAATGGTTGGCTCTGTTCAGTTTTTAGAGTTTTTGTATTTATTAACAGTGGCAGATATTCGCGCTACTAAAGCCGATTTGTGGAATGATTGGAAAGACTCACTTTTGAGAAAATTGTTTTATAAAACTAAAGATCATTTACTGAGTGGATCAACCAAGCCGCTTAGTATAGCTAAGCAAATAGAGAAAATTAAACGCTCAGTTTTAAGCGAAGTCGAACAACAAGGCCATAATGCTGATAAAGTTGGACAAATATTTTCAACCTTGCCTAAGGACTATTTCTTGCGTTATGAGGTAGAAGATATCTTGTGGCATTTATGGCTGGTGATGAAACCAACAGATAAGAAAATTAGAGTGGTGTCGCGCCTATCTGAACACAATGTCGTAGATATCTTTGTTTATGGTGACGATTCAACAGGCCTGTTTTGTAGATTGGTAACGATTATTGAAAAATTAGGCTTGGATATTGTTGATGCAAAAATTTTAACCACAAAAGACAATAAAGCTTATAACACCATTAGTGTTTTGCAAGATAATATTTTGGAACAGATTAATATCGCTCAAGAAATAGAAGACGGTCTGAGTCAAAAGGTTTTAAATGTGAAAGAGACAGGTAATAAGCTTACACACCGTCATTTTGATCGAAAAATGAAAATTAGCTTTACCCATAATGAAAAGTGGAGTTTAACTCAACTAGAAATTAATGTAATTGATAAGCAGGGTTTATTGTCTAACATTGCTTATATTTTTTATCAGCTTAATATTCATCTAGTTAATGCTAGAATTGCAACCATGGGTGAGCGTGTAGAGGATATTTTCTTTATTGGTAACGATAAAAAACAACCACTAAGTGCGTCAGAAGAAAAACAATTAAAGCGTGCACTTGAAGAAAAATTGTAAAATAATAGCACAAGAGTTAAATTACCGATATAATTTGCCTAACAACAGCTCTTCTGCTGTAATTATTCCTTTCAGATAAATATTACACAAAACATATGAACGACAAAATTAAAGTAGTAACGGATAGCTCATTTGAGGCAGATGTTATTAATTCATCACAACCAGTTTTAGTAGATTTTTGGGCGCCTTGGTGTGGCCCTTGTAAGGCATTAGCGCCAGTATTAGACGAAATTGCTAATGACTACGATGGCAAAATTACAATTGCTAAAATTAATGTTGATGAAAACGATCAGACGCCGCCAAAATACGGTGTTCGTGGCATTCCAACCATGTTAATTATTAAAGATGGTGCAGTTGAGGCAACTAAAATGGGTGCCTTAAGTAAAGCTGAATTAAGTGCTTTTATTGATGCAAGCATCTAAAATTCTAGGTAGTTCACTCAAAAATAGTGAATTATTTTTATAACAAATTATTAATTTAAAACTACTCATATTGCGCTAAGCGCACCTATGTTGGCTATTCTGGCCAACATTTTCCCTTTACCTATTCATTGGACAATTCATGAAACTATCCGAACTTAAACGCTCTACACCTGCACAATTATTAGAATTAGCGCAATCTCTTGGCATTGAAAATATCTCACGCGCTAAAAAACAAACCCTTATTTTTTCTATTTTAAAAACTAAAGCCTCAAATGATGAAGAGGTGTTGGGTGATGGTGTGTTAGACATATTGCAAGAGGGTTATGGATTTTTGAGATCTGCTGATGATTCGTATGTTTCAGGCCCAGACGACATTTATGTTTCACCTAATCAAATCCGACGTTTTAATTTATCCACAGGTGATTTGGTAACGGGCAAGATTCGAGCACCTAAAAAAGGTGAAAAATATTTTGCTTTGGTTAAAGTTTCAGAAGTTAACGGAGAGAATCCAGACAATGTCAGAAACAGAATTCCTTTCGCATCATTAACGCCATTACATCCAAACGAACGTATTGGTTTGGAGATTGGTAATGGTGGTACAGAAGATATTACCGCTAGAGTGATTGACCTGGTTTCTCCATTTGGTAAAGGTCAGAGGGGTTTATTGGTAGCACCACCTAAGGCTGGTAAAACCATGATTATGCAAAATATTGCAGCCTCTATCTCTCGTAACCACCCTGAATGTGAACTGATCGTATTATTGATTGATGAGCGCCCTGAAGAAGTAACAGAGATGGAGCGTACGGTGCGTGGCGAGGTGATTGCCTCTACCTTTGATGAGCCTGCTAAACGTCATGTGCAAGTGGCTGAAATGGTGATTGAAAAAGCCAAGAGGCGTGCAGAGCAAGGCCAAGATGTGATTATTCTGTTGGACTCTATTACGCGTTTAGCTCGTGCTTATAATACCGTTGCACCGTCTTCAGGCAAGGTATTAACGGGCGGTGTTGATGCTAATGCCTTACAAAGACCTAAACGTTTTTTTGGCGCAGCTAGAAACATTGAAAATGGTGGCAGTATCACCATTATTGCAACTGCGCTGATTGACACAGGCTCGAAAATGGATGAGGTAATTTACCAAGAATTTAAAGGTACTGGTAATATGGAATTACATCTCGAGCGTCGTTTAAGTGAAAAGCGTATTTTCCCAGCAATTAATATTAATGCCTCTGGCACACGTCGTGAAGAGTTAATTACCGACGAAAAAGAACTGCAGAAGATGTGGATTTTGCGTAAGATTTTGCATCCGATGGACACTGTAGAAGCAGCAGAGTTTTTGATTGATCGTTTAAAGCTCACTAAGACCAATGATGAATTCTTCTCATCAATGTCGCAAAAGAAATAAACCTTTTAGTATAAACCTTCGCTTATACTTATAAGCTATGAAGTCAATTTCTGTTTTTAAACAAGCTTTTAGCTTAATCAACACGATTATTGCCAAATATTTAATGCGCAATGTATTAATGTTGTTGGCAGCAGTATTTATTGTAATTGGCTTAGTTGTATTTGGTAATCAACTGGTTTTAGTGATTAAAGAAAGCCTTAAACAAGGTATTCCTGTGGTGGATTTATTTCCATTGATTGGCTTTAAGATGATTAGAGATATACCTTTGATTTTATCTTTGTCTTTATTTTTGGCCATTATTTTGTCAGTCAGTAAGCTGTATAAAGCCTCTGAAGCAATTGTTATGAATTCCTTGGGTTTAGGTGACAAACACTTTATGGTGTTTATTCAGCCAATTGTCATCCCTGTTTTTGTATTTATTTTGTTTTTGACTACTGTTGCAGTGCCTTGGTCTAAACAACAAAGAAGTATGATTATGGATCGCAGTGAGAACGCCTCAGAATTTTCATTTATTAAGCAAGGTGAATTTCAAGAATTTAAAGATGGAGAAATTGTTTTTTATGCTTCCAAAGTTAAAGATAATGATCAAAGTCAAAGTAGTGATCAAGCAATGGAAGAGATATTTATTTACGCTTTGGCTGGCGACGAACCAATAATTACATTAGCCAAGCAAGCGCAAAAATATACTGATTCGTCAACTAGCAGCGTGTATTTGCGCTTAAAAGATGGTACCCGTTATCACGGCTTTCCAAGCGATGCTAATAAAAAAATCCTAAATTTTGATTTGTATGATTTACAAATTATTGATGGTGAGGTACAAAAATCCACTAGTAACTACAATAAGGTTGAAGGTCGGGGAACAATAGATTTATTGCGTTCTGATGGTCTTAAAGAAACCGCTGAATTGCAATGGCGTTTATCACAACCGCTTAGTGTGTTAATCTTATCAGCCTTGGGTGTCTTACTTGGAAAGGCTTCTCCTAGAGGCGGTAAGAATCTAGGCGTGTTGATTGGTGTGGTTATTTTTATTTTATATAATAATGCTTTGTTGATTGCCAAGTCTACTTTAGAACAGGGAGATTCGATACCAATAATAGGGCTATGGTGGGTGCACATATCAATGTTATTACTTATTTCTATTTTCTATTTTTATAGACATGGAAAACTCACTCATTATCTTGATAAAATAGTCGGGCAATTTTCACATAAGGACACAGCCAATGCCAAGTAGACCCAATAAAGATTTAGAAGTTTTTGACAACCCTAACGTTAATCGTGATTATGTTATTCAGATTGACATGCCAGAGTTTACTTGTTTATGTCCAAAAACAGGCCAGCCTGACTTTGCTACATTGCATTTAGAATATATTGCTGATAAAGCCTGTGTTGAGCTCAAATCTTTAAAAATGTACATTTGGTCATTTCGTGACGAGGGTGCTTTTCATGAGGCGGTAACCAATCAAATTCTTCAAGATTTGGTTTCGGCAACCAATCCACGTTTTATGCGCCTTAAGGCGATTTTTAATGTGCGTGGTGGCGTGTATACAACGATTATTGCTGAGCATCAGCAAGACGGATGGACACCGAAACCAGTTGTTAACTTACAACACCTGTAAATAACAAGAAAAAACCATGAAGCCTGTTCGTCAAAATGTTAAGTTTGACAAAAAATTCTTAGACAAAGATGCACTAAAGGTGGTTAACACTATTCATAAGGCCGGCTTCGAAGTGTATCTGGTTGGCGGTTGTGTGAGAGATTTGTTGCTTGGCTTAGAGCCGAAAGATTTTGATATAGCAACCAACGCCAAACCTGAGCAAGTGCATAAATTATTTAAACGCTCACGTTTAATTGGGCGACGTTTCCGTTTAGTTCATGTGATGTTTTCTGCGCGCAAGTTTATTGAAGTGGCCACTTTCCGATCTGGTCAGGTGCAAACAGCAAAAAGCGGCGTCATTGTGTGTGATAATTGCTATGGCAGTCTTGAAGATGATGTGGTACGCCGAGACTTTAATATTAACGCCTTGTATTACGATATTCACAAACAAGAAGTTATTGATTATGTGGGTGGATTAAAAGACCTGGAAGCCAAAGAAATTCATATCATTGGAAAGGCGAAATTACGATTTTCTGAAGACCCTGTTCGCATGATTAGGGCGATTCGTTTTGGAGAAAAACTTAGCGCAAGTCTTAGTGATGAAATCAAATCATGTATTTTAGATCAAGCCTCATTGCTCAGCAATATTTCACCCGCACGTTTGTACGAAGAGTGTATTAAGTTGTTTCAAAATGAGTACTCATTTAAGGTTTATGAACAACTTGAAAAGTATGGCCTGTTAAAGCACTTATTTAAGCAAACTCATAAAAACGATTTTATTAAAAAAGCATTGTTAAACACTTCTGCTCGTATTAAACAAAACAAGCCGGTTACACCTGCCTTTTTGTTTGCTGTATTTTTGTGGCAAGCGCAAAATGAACGTTTTGTTATGATTAAGAAAAAACAACGTTCTTTTTATTTGGCAATGAACCAAGCCTCTGAAGAAGTGATTATTAATCAAATTAAACAGGTCTCTTTGCCAAAATGGCTTACTGCCAGAATTAGAGATATTTGGATGATGCAACCTAAATTAGAAAAAATGCACCCTAAAAAAGTACAAGATTTATTACAAAATCCACGCTTTAGAATGGCTTATGATTTTTTGTTATTGCGTTCACAAAGCATTAATCCAGAGCTTAAGGATGTGGTGAAGTTTTGGACTAAAGCACAGCAATGAAATCAGTTCTAATTACAGGCTGCTCTAGCGGGATTGGCTTGTGCTTGGCTCAAGGTTTAAAACAAAAAGGTTATCAAGTATTTGCAACTGCTAGAGACGCTAAAGATGTAGAGCGACTCAAACAACAAGGTTTTAATACCTTTAAGCTAGATTTATCCTCGTCTCGGTCTATTAATGCGGCAATTAACGCTGTTTTTGAAAAAACGGATGATCTGTACGCTTTAATTCATAATGGCGCTTACGGACAAGTAGGGGCGTTAGAAGATATTTCTCGTCAGGCATTAGAAGCTCAATTTCAAACCAATGTATTTGGTTGGCATGAATTGACCAATTTGGTTTTGCCAAAAATGAAGCAAAAGAATGAAGGCAGGATTGTTTATTTAAGTTCTGTTTTGGGTTTTGTAGCGATGCCATATAGGGGGCCTTATAACGCCTCTAAATTTGCCATAGAAGGTCTGGTTAATACGTTGCGTTTAGAGTTGGCAAATACCAATGTACAACTATCCTTAGTTCAACCTGGGCCTATTGAGTCTAAATTTAGAATTAACGCTTATAAAGCTTTTATGAAGTATGTCGATATGCAGAGTAGTGATTATCAATCGAACTATGAAAAAATGATTAAGCGATTGCAATCTGATGAACTGGCTGATTTTACTCTGCCAGCAACTGCAGTATTAAAGTGTGTAGAGCATGCTTTAAAAGCCAAGCGTGCAAAAATACATTATCGTGTGACTTTCCCAACCAAATTGTTTGCTGTGTTAATGAGGTTGTTACCAACACGGTTAATGGATAAAATACTCAATAAAGCCGGTGGTGGTGGAGAAAGGTAATATGACAAAAAAATTTGATTTCAATAAAGGCTTGTTAGAGCTAGAAAGCATTGTAAAAACGATGGAATCTGGCGATTTAAGCTTAGAAGATTCGTTGAAATACTTTGAGCAAGGGGTGCAGTTGACACGCCAATGTCAATCGGCGCTCAGTGAAGCTGAGCAAAAAATTGCCTTGTTAAGTGCTGATGACAACTACCAAACTCAAAAGCCACTAGACGAGCTTTAAAGGCAACTCCATGAGTCATATAGACTACGCTCAACGCGTCAATCAGCATTTAGATCGGTATTTATCTGATCAAGGTAGTTTGACAGAGGTGATGCGTTATAGCGCGTTATCTGGCGGTAAGCGTTTTCGACCTGTTTTAACTTATACTGTGGCCAATATTTTTGGTACAGATCTTAAATTAGCAGACTCTAGCGCTTGTGCTGTGGAATTGATCCATGCTTATTCTTTGATTCATGATGATTTACCGGCCATGGACGATGATGATGTGCGTCACAATCAACCTGCTTGTCACAAACGATTTGGTGAGGCGCAAGCTATATTGGCTGGTGATGGCCTACAAGCGCTAGCTTTTGAGGTGTTAACCAATGACAGCTCTTTATCGCCTCAAATAAGAATAGCTTTGTTGCAATCACTCACACATGCCGCATTTGAGATGGCTGAAGGTCAATCAATCGACCTATCTGTTGTTGATAAATCAATTGATATCGATACTTTAAAAAACATGCATCAGAAAAAAACCGGTGCACTGCTTAGTTGCTCAGTTAATCTAGGTGCATTAATTTCAGATCAATGTTGTGAACAAGATCGTCAGATATTAGATCAATTTTCTAAAGATATTGGCTTAGCTTATCAAATTCAAGATGATGTTTTAGATGTGTTAACACCTGAATCCAAACTTGGTAAAAAGCAAAACTCTGATGTGGATAAAAACAAACCTACTTATCCAGCATTGCTAGGTTTAGAAAACTCTAAAAGTGAATACGAAAATCTGTATGAAAGGGCGCTTAGTGCTTTAAATTCTTTGAGTGTTGGTGCGACACAGTTACAACAACTAACACAACAGTTGCAAAATCGATCGTTTTAAAACCTAACTAAAATACTACCCCAACTAAATCCACCACCAATACCTTCGAACAATAGGCTTTGACCCTTTTGAATGCGACCATCTCGAACCGCTGTGTCTAATGCCAGTGGAATGGAGGCGGCTGATGTATTGCCGTGTTTTCCCAGGGTGACTACTACTTTATCCATTGGCGTATTAATGCGTTTTGCAACAGCAGAAATAATACGAATATTAGCCTGATGAGGCACCATCCAATCAAGTTCATCTGAACTCATGTTGCACGCTTCAAGTGTCTCTTCTGCTAAAGAAGACAGACGACTGACTGCAATTTTAAAGACTTCATTACCTGCCATTTCAATAAAACCAGTTTCATTGATGTAGTTATTACTCACTTGTAATGAAGATAAGTAGCTGCCATCACTAAAAAGTTTTGAATGCAAAATACCGGTTTCTTCACTACCACTAAGCACAACGGCGCCAGCGCCATCACCAAATAAAATAGCAGTTGATCGATCATTCCAATCAACAATTCTAGATAAGGTTTCACTGCCAACCACTAGGACTTTGTTAGCCGCACCAGTTTTAATGTATTGCTCAGCAGTTGTTAGTGCAAAGACAAAGCCTGCACAAACAGATTGCAAGTCAAAGGCGGGACATGATGCGCCAATTTTAGTTTGCAACATGGTTGCCGTTGCTGGGAAAATTTTATCTGGTGTCGTCGTAGCAAGAATAATTAAATCTAATTCACTGGCATCAATCTCTGCCATTTCAAGCGCATTGTTTGCTGCAATAACAGCCAAGTCACAGGTGGACTCATCAGTGACGACGCGTCTTTCTTTAATGCCTGTTCTAGTGGTAATCCACTCGTCAGAGGTGTCTATTTTTTCAGCTAAATCATCATTTGTAATTACTTTTGGTGGCAAGTATGAGCCAGTACCAATAATTCTTGCAAATTTACTCATTACCCTTACCTTGTTGATTTTCTAATTCTAATGATACTTGATTAGCAATCTTTTCTGTGATTTTAGCATTTGCTTCTAAGTAGGCTTCTTTAATGGCTTGAAAGAATGAATCAGCATCAGCACCACCATGGCTTTTAACCACAACACCACGCAAACCTAATAAGCTAGCGCCATTGTATTTTCCAGGATCTAAACTGGATTTAAAATCTTTTAAAACCGGGCTAGCAATAAGCGCGACAATTTTAGTAAAGATATTTCTAGTAAATGCTTGCTTTAAATAATAACCCATCATTGCTGCAACGCCTTCACTAGCTTTAAGTGCAATGTTGCCTTCAAAACCATCACAAACGACCAAGTCTACGCTACCTTTATAAATGTCATCACCTTCAACAAAACCAACATAATTTAGATTGGAAGCTTTAAGTAATTCACCTGTTTTTTTAATATTGTCATTACCCTTCATCTCTTCTTCACCAATATTGAGTAAGCCTACGCTGGGCGCGGTAATATTTTCAGTATGTTTAACGGCAATAGAGCCCATCACTGCAAATTCAACTAAAGCTTCAGGTTTGGAGTCTACATTTGCACCCAAGTCTAACATATGGGTGTGTCCAGTCATGGTTGGCATGCGACCCATAATAGCAGGGCGGTCAATGCCTTTAATGGTTTTTAATACAAAGCGCGAAATAGCCATAAGCGCGCCAGTATTACCAGCGCTAACACAGGCATCAACAACTTCATCTTTGACTAGATTGATAGCAACACGCATTGACGAATCTTTCTTTTTGCGTAGTGCTATCGAAGGAGACTCGTTCATAGCAATCACTTCACTGGCGTGAGTGATTTCAAATCGATTTGAGAGTTTTTGATTGGATGAGTGTTTACTAAGCTCTGCTTGAATCGCAGATTCATCACCTACAAAGTTAAGGTGTAAGTCTTGAAATGCACCCAAGGCTTTAAGACCAGCTGCAATAGTAGCTGGTATCCCATGATCTCCCCCTGAGGCATCAATTGATACCCTGATCGTCATTGGGACTTAAGCTTCTACTTCTTGAATATCTTGAACTTTATTGATGACTTTTTTGCCACGGTAATAACCATCAGCAGTTACATGGTGACGTAGGTGAGTTTCACCTGTTTCTTGGTCTTCAGATAATGCTGGGCTAGTTAGTGCGTTGTGTGAGCGACGCATACCTCTTTTTGAAGGGGTTTTTCTACTTTTTTGTACGGCCATTTTTTTACTCCTTAGTTGAGTTTTTTAATTGTTTCAATATTGCAAAAGGATTTTCTCGCTTTTGCTCTTTTATCGGTGTTGTGTCTTTATACGATGCACACTCATGCTCATGCATGGGGCTCATCGGAATGGTTATTAACACTTCATCCGTTATAAATTCAATACTCGAAAATTCTTCATCAGCATTTTCGATTGTTTCAAAGTTAGGATCTAGCTCTTCACTTTGTTGTTCATTTTGCACAAAAGCAAGCTGAAATTTCGGCTGCAGGTGAATCTTAACTTCTTCTAAACAGCGTTGGCAGGTGAGTGCCACATCTAACTCAACTTTGCCAGTAATACAAGGAATTCTATTATTTTCAATGCTAAAATTTAATTCAACATCAACCGGTGTATCTTGGTTGCTTACTAATGCGCTAATTCTAGGGAAATCTTTCACTTGATAAGTCTGTGAAAAGATCAACGCTTTAGAAGCGAATTTAAAAAGCTTTATTCTCTCTGGTATTCCTTGTTTCATCAATACTGCAAAAACTTGATAATTTTACCAAAAAATCATGCTTTTAGGGCTTAAGTTTGATTAATGTAAATGTGTTAAAGATTGCGCTGTCTACTAGCTTCAAATAAGGCGATACCTGTAGCAACAGAAACATTTAGACTCTCAACATTGCCCTGCATTGGGATCATGGCTAATTGGTCGCAAGATTTTTTAGTCAATGAGCGCAATCCTGAGCCTTCAGCACCCATGATAATGGCAGTTGGTGTGGTCAGATCGATTTGATAAAGTGATTGGTCTGTCGCGCCATCTAGGCCAACCACCCAAATATTGTGTTCTTTTAACGCTTTGATGGTGCGTGACAAATTGGTTACAGAGAAGATTTTAAGCTGATTTAGCGCACCTGCTGAGGTTTTGTGTACTAATGCATTAATCGGTGCTGAGCCGTCTTTATTGATAATGACACAATCCACACCAGCTGCATTAGCACTACGCAGACAAGCGCCTAAATTTCTTGGATCTTGAATAGAATCTAAGATTAATATTAAGCTGTTGTTATTAAGCTTTTCAACGTGATTTATTAACCCATCTAGATTAGGCAGGGTGGGCAGTAATATTTCAGCAGCAATACCTTGATGTGTTTGATTTTTAGTGAGCTTATCAAGTTGTTGCTTATTGGATTGTTGTGTATTGATGCCTAAGCTGTTAAGCTGTGTTGTGAGTGTACTAAGGCGCTTATCATTGCGATTGTCTAAGGTAAACACCTTGAGCAAGCATTCAGGGTTGGCGTCTAATTGTGCTTGGACAGCGTGAAATCCAAAAATGATGATCGATTTAGACATGGGTGCTAGTGTTTATAGCTTGTGGTCAAAAATTTCTATGTAAGCGTCTTTTCTTAACCCTTTTACCCAATTTTTAAAAAAAGTGTTTTTCTTTGATTGGATTAGTTTTGATTTGATTGCAATTAGATGATTGTCAACGCTACGTTCGTCGATAATTTTGACAATTCTCCAAGCTTGTCCAGTTTGGAAGGGTGGTGATAATTCACCCGCTTTAAGTTGGTCTATTTGTTGTTTAAACTCTGCTGGTAGTCTGTTTTTATCAAGCCAACCTGACTCTCCACCATTTTTATAAGAAGGGTCTTGCGAATGCAGTTTGGCTAAACTAGAAAACGAAGTGCCTGTGTTGATTTTTTCACTGAGATCGGCTAAAAACTGCTGAATTAGACTATCTTTAGATTGCAATAAAGAGTCGGTTTGATCAATAGAACCAATCACAATTTGCGCGATTTTGATTTGCTTGTTAAAACTTTCAGAGTTACTTGGGTTTTTAGCAAGCGCAGCGTCAATTTCTGCTTGTGTTAGGCTGGTATTAGCATCTTGCAAAACAAATTGCTTTAGCCCTTTGATTGATAGGCGTTGAGTAATATTTTCAACAATTTCATCAAATTGATTATTGGCTTGTAATTGTGCCAAGGTTAATCCGTTTTGTGAGGCGATAGTGCTCAGCATGGTATTGATTGAGCTTAGTTTTGGTTTAATGCCAAACTTTTTAATTTTTTCTAATTGTAATACAACATCAATTTGATTATCAACCAGTTTTATTTTTTGAGCTTTGGTAGAAGACTCGGTTATTTGCGCACTAATTGCGTCTAGAGTAATTAGTTCATCATTGACAATAGCAATAATACTGTTAGGGGCTGCTAACGAATTAAGTGAAAAAGCAAATATAAATGCAAACAGAACTCTCATTGAATTAGTCATTAAGATTGGCTAGGTAGTTTGGTATGTTTTCTTCTAGACGCTTTGAAAGTCCAGGAGAGGTTGTTGCTAAGCCTTTTAGTACCAGTTCAAAGTCAGTCACATAATCGTAATCACCATCGCCAATGTGTTTTCTAAAATGCGCTAAACGTAGCGCCCAGCAGCAAGATTCATAAGCAATACCAGTGGTTTCTTGATTAGTGGTCCATACACTTGTTGTTTTTTTCATTGAGCGATTAACACCAGCAAATACATGCATTTTATGGTTTAACGGATATGCTCCGTATAATTCTATTGATTTTGAAATTGCATTATCTCTTTCATAGTGGTGAGCTAATGTTAGGAATTTTCTAGGATTAAGTTGGTAAGTTACAGCGCTATCGCGCTTGTCTATTTTTTGAGTTTCTGGATCATACTGTAGAGCATTGTTAAAAGTAATATTGTCTAGTGAGAAATCAACAGAGCCAGCAATGTCAGAGTATTTTCTAGTACCACCGTTAGCGCTAATAGCATCACCGTAGAAAGTTTGAGCGGCTTTTAAGCTTAAGTAAGTATTGCCCATCTCTTCGTCAATAAAATCTGATTCTAAACCAAGGGTAAAGTCATTGGCTTTGTTAATTCTATCAATACCCGTGTATTTTTGCCCTGTAAATAAGCTTTCATAGGAGTCATTCTTATCTGCAGAATCAAAATTCGGTAAAGCATCTTGATTTTTATTTGGCGTATAGTGATATGC
>JAERTA010000015.1 GCA_016845205.1 Gammaproteobacteria bacterium | reverse complement strand
TCTATTTCTAAAGACCCATACTTTAAATTCAATGTTCCTGGCGCTAAAGGCGACAAGATTGAGCTTAAATACAAAGATAGTAAGGGTAAATCAGGTTCTGCGACTGCGAAGTCTAAGTAATCAATATTATTGAGGAGAGATCAATGAAAAAACTAATAACTGCAGTAGTCAGTTTAGGTTTGATGGTTGGCACTGCATCTGCTGGTACAGATGTAGAGGCTGACCGTAAAGCCTTTGTTGGCCACTTTAAGTCGATTAAGCCTAACGTTGAGTTTGCAGATTACACCAATGGTGTCTATGCTTACGACGAAGGTTCTAGAGATCAGTTCGAAGAGATTCTAGATGGTATTCCACCGTACGAAGAGGCAGTGGAAAAAGGCGGAGCAGAGTTTGAGAAGTTTGGGTTAGGTAAATGTGCGGCACTTGCAGATCCTGCAGCAGCACGTGTAAAACACCCATACTACGACGAGGCAGCTGGTACAGTGGTAACACTAGAAGGCACAATCCGTAAATGTTACACTGAGCAAACCGGTAAGAAGATGGGCACAATGAAAGGCAAGCTTGCCCGTATTAGTGCTTGGGTTTCTGATCAAGCAGCTGGCGAAAAGGTCAACGTAAAAGTTGAGTCTGATGGTGCTAAAGCAGCGTACGAGAGAGGTAAGGCTACTTTCTATGCAAAGCGTGGCCAGTTCAACATGTCATGTGCTGATTGTCACGTATATCAAGCGGGCAAAAAAGCCAGAGCTGATATCTTGTCACCTGCACTAGGTCACACAACACACGTACCAATGTATCGTGCAAAGTGGGGTGGTATTGGAACATTACACCGTCGTTACGGTGGTTGTTACAAGAACATGCGTGCTAAGCCTATCATGGCGCAAGACGAAGTGTATCGTGACATGGAATTCTTCCATCAAGCAATGAGTAATGGTCTTGAGATTACTGACGCTCGTTACAGAAAATAGGAGAGTATGATGAAAAAATTATTACTAACAACCTTAACTGTATTTGCATTTTCAGCTCAAGCTGACTACTTAGGTAGTAGCCATAACTGGAACAACGGTTCATCTGATCCGTTTAAAGCGGCAATTGCTGCAGCTGAATCGGGTTATGCAGCAAACTTAAAGGCTAACATGGCTTGGCGTGATACTGGCGCTATGATCAAAGAAGCTAAAAAGTTACAGGCATCAGGCAACACTGCTGGCGCACTAGCTTTGGCTGATGCGGCTCATACACAAACAGTGAATGCGGCAGCGCAAACTGTTGCTGCGGGTTCAGCTGGCCCTAGATTCTAGTAATCTAGACAGTTAAATAAAAATACCCCTTAACTGGGGTATTTTTTCGTCTGTTATTTTTTTGAAGATTACAAAAAAAAAGACAAGCAATAAAAAAGCGCCAATTTGGCGCTTTTTTATTTTTACATTCGTCTCTCTCCTTAAAGTGTTTGGCTAATGCTGTGGTTTTCACTGTGAGGATTAGTATGAATTGTATGAAACTTTGTTTTTTACAACTAACCACAACATTAAGATTTTAATTGTACGCTAAAATAAGGTTCAAAATAATCGTTTTTTGTTTTTTGCAAATGAGTTCTAAGGTAAACTTTTTAGCACAGAGAAAGAGGGGAGTAGTTAGTGAGAAAAAAGAAGCAATTTATCGAATATACGCAAGCTAAAGAATTAGTCAATAATTTTGAATTGGCAGTTGAAACCAAGCTTGATTATCAAATTTCGTCTAAATAAATCCACATGGATTTACCTTTTGATTCAACTACCATTTATAAAAACGATTGGGCTGATTGGAATGTGTTTTTGGATAAAAGCTGTGCTTAAAGCTCGCCATTTTAAAAATTTCCAAAATTCTTCAGATTTCCTATTTTTTCACATTTTTTAATTAAAAAAAATCCATAAAAACCTTGTTTTTGGTGGTTTTTTCGTTAATTTTGACTTTTTTAATGGCTTTTTTAGGTGTATATTTATTATTTGCTAAATTTTTACTGCAAAAAATTGCATTTAAAGTGCAAAAAAGTACACGGTTGTACCATTGTTTGTCATAATGAGTATTTAAAATTATTGCATTAATCTAATTAAAAACACAGGGGTGAATATGTTTAGTGAAAAAGTAAAAGATGGAGTTGATCAATTGGGTGATTTCTTAATTGAACTGTTCCATTTAGTGGGTTTGTTTGTGATTGGCGCTACAGTGGTTTGGTCTGCCGTTAGTGAATACTTAGTGATTATGCAGCAAGAATCAGGCTTTGCTTCACTTAAAGATATTTTGTTATTATTTATTTACCTAGAGCTTGGTGCAATGATTGGCATTTATTTTAAAACGCATCGCTTACCAGTGATATTTTTAATCTTTATTGCGATTACTGCCATTACACGATTTATGGTGATCGACATGAAGTCTTTAGTAGACAATGATAGTTTTAATTTAATTGTGATGGTTGCTTCTATTCTGGTTTTAACGATTTCAGCAGGTGTTTTAAGATTTACTGAAAAAAAATATGACACTTCAAACGAGTGCTGCACTTAACTGATTAGCATTAAGGGGATAAAATGAATGTTGCAATTAAAGTAGGGGTGTTTTTGGTGGGTGGTTATGCCGCTTATGGCATGGGCTCATTTATGTACAACATGGGTAACGATATGACCAATATGACCAAGTCAGTCGGACAAATGACACAAGATGTTCACTCGATGGCAAAAAACATGAATGGCATGGCAGCTAACATGATGCAAATGGCGCGTAGTATGGTTGATGGTCAAAAGAAAATGGGCGATGATTTTGCCAATGTTGCCAGAGACATGAATGTGATGACCCGATCAATGGTGGCAATGGGTAGAGATATGAATGGCCTAGGTGCGCAAATATCAGGCATGAATGTTAACATTAAAGAAATGAATAACTCTATGTCACGCATGAGTAATGATATGGCAACGATGAATAATTCAATGTCGGGTATGCGTTACGATATTAATAAATTCACTAAACCTGAAAATATCATGATGCCTTTTATGCGCTAAAGCTGATCTAGTTTTCTAAAACCACTAAAAAGAGTGGTTTAAAGAGGGTTTTATGAAAAAAATAAAATTATTATTTTTCTTATTAGTGATCTTTGTATCCGGCTGTTCTGTTAATAATATTGTTGACCCTTATTATTCTGACAAGCCATTTAATTTTTATGGCTCGGATTATTCAAATCCAAACGTTGTTGCATGGGGAAGATTTAATGATCCTTATTTTGAATTAAGCGTTGAAAATAAATCTAATAAACCTATTGGCATTACTTATTTTTTAGATCTGTTTACTTTGCATACCAATGATGGCAAAGAGTATATTTTAGAAAAACAAGGCATCACTGCATATCCAAGCAAAAACTATATAAACCCTAACGACGATGTTTGGCTTAAATTAATTCTGCCGGATAACATTCAAGAAAACAACACTGCTAAAGTTGTCGCACGATTTGGCTTTGATGCACACATAATTCTTAAAAAGTAGTCATATTGAAAATACCTAAAATTTTGATTATTTAGTCATTTTTAATGCCTTAAAAACCCTTTTCATTTTTTTATTGCTTGTGATTTTTAATTTAAAAATATAAATCATCCGTAATTTTCAAGTTGTAAAATGAAGAATATTATGCGAATTTTTTTAGTAATTTCTTAGCGTTGTTTGATGGCTAGTTCTGAGTTTGTTCATCTGCATTGTCATAGTGAGTATTCTGTTGAGAATAGTTTAATTCGTATACCAAAACTGGTTAATCAAGCCAAAGATCTTGGTATGAGTGCTATCGCACTTACCGATAATGCTAATTTATTTGCTGCTGTTAAGCTCTACAAAGAAGCCAAAGGCGCTGGCATCAAGCCAATTTTTGGTGCTGAACTTGTCCTTAAAGGCGAAGAGCAAAACACTTCTTTGTTGCTTTTGTGTCAAAACCATGAGGGCTATCTAAACCTATCTGAGCTGATTTCTCTGGCTTACTTGCAGGGGCAAACCCTTGATGGTGTGAGTATTACTACTGAGCAATTAAAAAAACACCATCAGGGTTTGATTCTGATTGCCTTGCCAGTAGGTAGTGATGTGGCACAGTATTTAATTAACAACCAAATTCCTGAAGCCACTCAACAAGCCAAGGCTTGGCAAAAGGTTTTTGGTGATCGTTTTTATTTAGGCGTGCAGCGTACTGGTCGAGTTTATGATGAGCGCCATTTACATCTTTGTATTGAACTTGGTTTAGCGCTTGATATTCCTTTGGTGGCAACCAATGATGTGGAGTTTTTACAAAAGCAAGATTTTGATGCACACGAAGCTAGAATTTGCATTTCCCAGGGTGGCTTGTTAGACGATGCTCGCCGTGAAAAACACTACCATGCTGAGCAGTATTTAAAATCGGGTGAAGAGATGAGTAGTTTATTTGCTGATTTACCTGAAGTAATTATCAACAGCAGTGAAATCGCTAAGCGTTGCAATGTGCATTTTGAATTATACAAAAAGAATTATTTGCCAGATTTTCCTATTCCAGAAGGTTTGAGTATTGCGCAGTTTTTTACTCAAGAATCACAAGCAGGTTTAGATAATCGTTTGCAAGGGCTAGAAGTCGATCGACAAGTTTATGATGATCGCCTAGCATTTGAACTCTCAGTCATTATCCAAATGGATTTTCCAGGTTATTTTTTAATCGTGGCTGACTTTATTAGCTGGTCAAAAGATAATGGTATTCCTGTGGGGCCTGGCCGTGGTTCTGGCGCGGGTTCTTTGGTGGCTTATGCACTTGGTATTACCAATGTTGACCCAATCAAACATGAGTTGTTGTTTGAGCGATTTTTAAACCCTGAGCGTGTGTCGATGCCAGATTTTGATATTGATTTTTGCACTGACCGTCGAGATGAAGTTATTGAATACGTTTCAAGAAAATACGGCGCTGAAAAGGTATCGCAGATTATTACTTACGGTACCATGGCGGCCAAAGGGGTTGTGCGTGATGTGGGGCGTGTTTTAGGGCATCCTTATGGTTTTAGTGACCGTATCTCCAAATCCATTCCCAACGACCTTAAAATCAACCTTTCACGAGCGCTGGGTTATTTTAAAGAAGGTGAATCACAAGAAAATAAAGACAAATGGTATTCTGAAGAGTTGAAAAATCGATACGATTCTGAAGAGAGTGTCACTACTTTAATTGATTTGTCATTAGAGTTAGAGGGCTTGGTTCGTAATGTTGGTACGCACGCTGGTGGCGTGCTCATTGCACCAAGTAAGATTAGTGATTTTTGCCCAATTTACAAAGGTCCTAACGAGGCAGACGGTGTGGTATCACAGTTTGACATGAAAGATGTTGAGGCCATGGGGTTGGTGAAGTTTGATTTCTTGGGCTTGTCTAACCTAACGGTGATTGATAAAACTGTGAAACTTATTTTTGCTAAAGGTTTGAGCGATGAGCTGATTGACCTAGACGTACTACCTTTGAATGACAAAGGCGTATACGAATTATTACAACGCTGTGATACCACTGGCATTTTCCAACTTGAATCAGAAGGTATGCGTGGCTATCTGAAAAAACTTCAAGCCGATTCATTTGAAGACATTGTTGCTATGTTGGCCTTGTACCGACCAGGCCCACTCGGCGCTGGCATGGTTGACGACTACATTAACGTCAAGCACGGCACGCAAAAGTGAAATACCCACACCCAATGTTAGAAGAGATTCTAAAGCCAACTAATGGTGTATTTTTATACCAAGAGCAGGTGATGAAATCTGCCCAAGTAATGGCAGGCTATTCACTTGGTGGCGCTGATTTACTACGTCGCGCAATGGGTAAAAAGATTGCTGCAGAAATGGACGCGCAGCGTGATGTGTTTGTTAAAGGTGCAGCGCAGCGTGACATTGACGAGAAAAAAGCCAATGAAATTTTTGATCTGATTGATAAGTTCTCAGGTTATGGGTTTAATAAGTCACACTCGGTAGCCTATGCTTATGTTTCTTACCAAACTGCTTGGTTAAAGGCGCATTATCCTGCTGCCTTTATGGCATCGGTACTTTCAGGCATGATGGATGATACCGATAGAATTGCCTTTACCGTGAATGAGATACAGGCAATGGGCTTGATGATTGACGGCCCAAGTGTTAATGAGTCTTATCATGAGTTTAGTATTCGAGATGAAAAAACCATTACTTATGGCTTGGGTGCAATTAAAGGTGTGGGTGAGGCGTTGGTTGAAGTCTTGGTAACTGAGCGAGAAGTCAATGGTCAATATGAAAATTTATTTGATTTCTGCGTGCGTATTGAACGCAAGTCTTTAAACAAGCGTGCCGTTGAAGCGTTAATTTATAGTGGTGCTTTGGATGGCTTTGGTATTGACCGTGCCAGTTTGATTAAAACTTATCCAAATGCAATGAAGCAAGCAGAACAGCGTCAAAATGACCAATCTAGTGGTCAAAGCGGTTTGTTTGCAGATGTACAAGTACACAATGAATACGAAGTGTGTTATTTAGCAGCGCCTAGTTTTTCTTTTAGAGAAACTTTGCAATTTGAAAAAATGGTGATGGGTTATTATTTTTATAACCATCCAACCGACGAATATAAAGCCGATTTAAAGCAAATTTCTGCTACCTTGCCTTCTGACCTGGTATTTAGAAATAACAAGGAAACACGAGTATTAGCGCTTATTTCAGAGTTACGTTATCGATCAACCAAAAGCGGAAAGCAAATGGCAAACGTGACGCTTGAAGACAACAATACATTATTAAATGCAGTTATCTTTCCTAAAGTGATGGCGTTAGAATCGGTTAGTGATCAATTAGTAGCTGATAGTGTGGTTGTTGCCTCTGGCAAAATCAACAAAGATTATCGTGATGAGTGGCAACTGGTTGTGGATAAGATAGAAGGTATTGATGTTGTTAAAGAAAAACACGTCAGAAGTTTTGAAATTTTACTCAATCATAAGCATCAAGTGCTATTCGAAGAGCTTTCAATTGTGTTAAAACAAAACCAAGGCCAGTGCCCTGTTAAATTTTTCTATCAAGCGGATAATCTACAGGGTAGTATTATTGCCCAAGATTATTTTGTAAAACCAAATCAGCGGCTAATAGAGGCAGTTGATGCGCTACTGGGTGATCGCCTCAGTAAGATTAACTACGTTTAAAAGCCAGAACACTGCCGCATGTAATAGCGTGCGTGGTCTTTTCTGTATTTGGCAATGTTAATTTTATCTCCCAGTGTAATGCTAATTTGACCTGCGCAGTTGGTGCTAATAATCTCAATATTGTTGGCTTTATATCGATCAACTATTTGTTGAGCAGGGTGGTTAAAACGGTTTTTATAACCACTAGAGACAATCACTGTTGAAGATGATGCCGCGTCAAGAAATGCTTGTGTTGACGAAGTTTTGCTACCATGATGAGGTGATATTAAAATATCACTTTTGAGTTTTTCTTGTTGAAGTTTTACCAATTGTTTTTCGGCTTTTTTCTCAATATCGGCGCTCAGTAGTATTGAATGATTTTTAGTAGAAATCTTTAAAACACAAGAGGCGTTATTACCCCTAAATTGAGTATTTTTGCTGGGGTTTAATATCTCGAATAACACGCCATCCCAATGCCATTGTTGTCCGGCATAACAGTGAGAAGATGGGTGGCTAATTTTGTCTGGTGTTGAGGTCAGTATTTCTTTTGTTTTAAATGTTTGCAACACATCAATCAAGCCGCCAATATGATCATTGTCTGCATGTGAGATAATGATTTTGTCTAGACTGTTGATTTGTTTGGCTTTAAGAAAAGGATTAATAACACTTTCTCCAAGATTAAAGCCAGAAGGGTAGCGCGCACCAGTGTCAAATAACAAAGTATGATTTTGTGTTTGCACTACATGGGAAAGCCCCTGACCCACATCGAGAATGGTAATAATTGCCGTATTTTTTGTTATCTTCTCCTGAGGGGAGAACAACATCAAAATCAGTATCGGCACTGATAATATTCTTAGTTTTAATCCTTTTGGTGAAAGTGCAATAAAAACAGCCAAAACAAATATGAATAAATCTAGTGATTGCGTTTGTGTGTAGTGCCATTGGTTGAAGTCCAATTGTTGTAACAATTCTAAGAAATAGCCTAGCCCAGTTAAGGTTTGATTGACCACTTCAAAACATAATTCAGCTAAAAATGACAAACCACTTAATGCTGATACAGCACCAATTAAAGATAATGGAGTAGCAATAAAACTGAAAACTGGAATTGCAACTAAATTCGCAATAGGTGAAAGTAAAGAGCCTGAGGCAAAGAACCAAGCGATTAAGGGTAGGGTGGCAATGCTAATCAGCAGTTGAATATAAAGTAATCGGTATAGCCAAGATTTATCTTGATGTTGTTTAACGCCGTAAACAATCACGCCAACGACATAGAATGACAGCCAAAAACCAACACTAAAGATACTTAGCGGATTATTGACTAATACCAAGATAAGTGCCAAACCATAAAGTTGCCAAATATTATGATGACGTCGTAGAATTAAACTAACAAAAACCACGCCAGCCATAATAAACGCGCGACTGGTTGGAATGGAAAAACCAGCAATCAGCGCATACAAAAAAGCCGATAGCAATCCAAAATAGGCAGCAAATACCTGAGCCGGCATTCGTTGACAACAGCGCTGACAGCGCCGCCACAAAAATTGCGCTAATAGAAATACGAATCCTGAGATTAGACCAATGTGAAGACCAGAGATAACACTTAAGTGTGTGGTATTAGTGGCTTTAAATAATAACCAATGGGAATCCTTGATAAAAGAACGATCACCAATAATGAGTGCATTGATGACACCGCCAAAATCTATTTTTTGTAAAAACGGCGCTAACGAATAACGGATATATTGTCTAAATTGATCAATTGAGCTAACCTGATTTCTTTCAATTAGTTGATTGTGTTCTGAAGATCGGACATAACCCGTGGCACCAATTTGTTTGTAAAACAACCATTTTTCATAGTCAAACCCGCCCAAATTTTGATAGCCATTATTGCGTTTAAGTTTGAGTTGTAATTGCCAGGCGTCACCTGTTTGTAAATCGGGGTAATTTTTGCCATACCAAGAAAGTTTAAGTTGGCTTTTAAAAGGAGAATGACTAGAAAAAATAAACTTTGTTTTGTCGCTAGAAATTTCAGGTAAGTCTGAAATGACACCAGTCACGAGTATTGGTTTATTAAGATAAATATCATCCACATGTGTGTTTAAATTTTGAGCGGAAAACAAGCCCATCCAAGCAAAACCAAGTAAAAAAACCAAGCCATTGAGTGCCAGCGGCTTTTGGCGTTTAAATAGCACTAAAATCGCTAAAAATCCACCTAAAATTGCAATCCATTCACCATGTGATATTTCAAGCGTATTTTTAAATGAAAATACGCTGATACCAAGTAGAAAATTTAAGGCATAAATTAGCATAAAATTGATAATAAAATTGGGTGGCGGTTAGATTAAATAATTACTATTTTATGATAGTCTAATATTTCGTGAAACACTTGATTTAATACGTGGAACATCAAAAGTTATCCTCCATAGTGATACAAAAGCAATAAATCAGTGTTTTCTAATATTATCATTTGATATTAATTTTTATAAGTTATTGATTTTAAATGAAAAAATATAAGTGTTTAGTTTTTATTCAAAACCATAGAAAACCGCAATATATCGGTGTTTTTCATGGATTTTAGCAAGATATTAACAGAGTTATCCACAGTTTTGTGAGTAACTCTATTGAGCGTTGATTTAACAAGGTTTTTTGTTATTTATAAAAATTTATCACCAATGATTTCAATGATTTTTCGACCCAACTTTTGTTTGCTGTTTTTTGGCAATTTCACAGAGCCTTTTTGATCAATAAATATCACTTCATTTTCATCACTTTTAAAGCCAGAATCATCTTTAGAAACATCATTTAAGATAATGGCATCACAACCTTTGTTTTTAAGTTTATTTTTGGCATTTTCAACTAGATTTTGAGTCTCAGCAGCAAAGCCAATGCAAATAGGTTTTTTATCCAATTGACAGACTTCTTTTAGAATGTCCTTAGATGGTGTTAATTCTAAAATTAAATTTTTACCAGATTTTTTAATTTTGTTTTTTTCGATGTTTTTAGATGAATAATCACTCACCGCAGCACAGGCAATAAAAATATCTTGTTTGCTGATGTTGTCTATCACTGATTGGTACATTTTTTCGGCAGTTGTTGCCGAAATTGAGGTTGCTTTTTGATTTAAAGCAATGCTAATATTGCCATGTACTAGCGTCACTTGTGCACCTGCCTCAATACAAGCATCAGCAAGTGCTGATCCCATTTTTCCGCTAGAGTGGTTGGTAATGTAGCGTACAGGGTCAATCGGCTCCATGGTTGCACCCAAGGTGATCAGTATTTTTTTGCCACTGAGTTTGGTGGATTGAAATATTAAGCCGACTTGTTTGGCAATTTCGCCTGATTCAGCCAGACGACCTTCACCAATATCGCCGCAGGCTTGTTCGCCTTCTTCACCTTGGATTAGCGTGATATTGCGTTTAGACAAGGTACTTAAGTTGGCTTTAACACCATCAGAAGCGTACATTTGTTGATTCATCGCTGGTGCAATGAGTATTGGGCAATCACTGGCTAAGATGACACTACTGAGTAAATCACAAGCTTTGCCTGAAGCCAAATTAGCAATTGTATTAGCACTAGCGGGTGCAATCAATATAGCATCTGCCCATTTGGCTAACTCAATATGTCCCATGGATAGTTCTGCTTCTTTATCCCATAGATTATCATGAACTTTGTTTTTAGAAATGGCTTGTAAAGATAATTCAGTAATAAATTGCGCGCCACCTTGGGTTAAGATAACACGTACTTTGGCGCCCAAATCTTGCAAGCGACGCACAACATCAGGTGCCTTGTAGGCAGCAATAGAGCCGCTTACACCCAGTAAAATGTGTTTGTTGGTTAGACTACTCATGTTTTAATGTTGGCTGTGATACGGATGTCATCACCGACCATTCTAATATCGTTAAGATTGAGTTGAATCTTATCACTCATCGCATCAAGCGCCAAGGTTGCCATTGAGTTTGCGTTACTACCCATGAGTACTGGTGCTGTGTAAATAATAAACTCATCGATTAAGTTTTCCTCAATCATGGCGCCAATCAAATTAGGCCCAGCCTCAAGTAAAACTGTATTAATACCTTGGCCACCCAATTGCTTGAGTGCATCTGTTAAATCGATTTTGCCATTTTGAAGTGTGGCAATATTGCTCGGGTTAAGAATCAAAGTCGGCGCATCGTTTGAAAAAATATTAAGTGTTTGATCTGTAATTTTTTGCTGGCTGTCAATCACCACTCTTAAAGGTGATACGTTAGAACCATCAAGCCTTAGAGTCATTGATGGGTTATCAGACAACACGGTGCCAGAGCCGGTCATAATGGCTTGATTTTTAGCACGTAAATGTTGTACATCTTTTCTAGCAGCTTCAGCTGTAATCCACTTACTTTCGCCTGAGGCCATTGAGGTTTTTCCATCAAGGCTCATTGCGATTTTACAAGTAACAAAAGGTAAGCCTGTTTGCATACGCTTAATAAAGCCGCGATTAAGTATCAAAGCCTCAGCTTTTAATAAACCAACATTGACTGTAATGCCAGCTGCTTCCAACATAGCAAGACCTTGGCCACTCACTAATGGGTTTGGATCTAGCGTAGCAATAACCACCTGTTTAACACCTGCGTCAATAATAGCTTGTGCGCAAGGCGGTGTTTTACCAACGTGTGAACAAGGCTCTAAAGTCACATAAAGTGTTGCACCATTGGCTTGGAAATTAATCTGTGATAAAGCGTTGATTTCTGCATGGGCTTCGCCAAAGGTTTGATGGTAACCTTTGGCGATGATTTGACCATCTTTAACGACCACGCAACCCACCATAGGATTAGCCTTAACACCCTCTCTACCTTGGCTAGCAAGCTTAAGTGCGAGTGACATGTAATGAGTGTCGTTTTTTGAAAAAGTTGGCATTGATTTTCAGATATAATTGCTTAAAATTTTTTAGATAAATTTAACCTTATTTTACCCAGGAGAAACAACGTGGATGAACAGAAAAAACAAGCCCTAAAAGCAGCACTTGCGCAGATTGATAAGCAATTTGGTAAAGGCTCGGTTATGTTTTTGGGCGATGAACAAGCCCAAGCAGATATTGAGGCGGTTTCTACTGGTAGTTTAAGTTTGGATATTGCACTTGGTATTGGCGGCTTACCGCGTGGCCGTGTGATTGAAATTTATGGTCCTGAATCTTCAGGCAAGACAACACTGACTTTACACGCAATTGCTGAGATGCAAAAATTAGGTGGCACAGCGGCTTTTGTTGATGCTGAGCATGCGCTTGATCCACAATATGCCAAGCGATTGGGTGTTAACACAGATGAATTATTAATTTCACAGCCTGATACTGGCGAACAAGCACTAGAGATTACCGATATGTTGGTGCGCTCAGGTGGCGTAGATATCGTGGTGGTGGATTCAGTGGCGGCACTTACACCAAAAGCGGAGATTGAGGGTGAGATGGGCGCTTCACATATGGGATTACAAGCCAGACTCATGTCTCAAGCATTAAGAAAGTTGACCTCAAATATTAAAAAAACCAATACCATGGTGATCTTTATTAACCAATTGCGCATGAAAATTGGTGTTATGTTTGGCAATCCTGAAACCACAACAGGTGGCAATGCCTTAAAGTTTTATGCTTCAGTACGTTTAGACATTCGTCGTATTGGTGCCATTAAGAAGGGTGATGAAATTTTGGGTAATGAAACACGCGTTAAGGTGTTAAAAAACAAAGTATCGCCACCATTTAAGCAAGCAGAATTCCAAATTTTGTACAATCAAGGCATCTCACGTGAAAGTGAAGTTATTGATTTAGGTGTTACCCATGGTTTTGTCGAAAAGGCAGGCGCTTGGTACAGTGTAGAGGGTGAGCGTATCGGCCAAGGTAAAGACAATGCTAGAGAATATCTAAAAGACAATCCTGAGCTAAGTCAAAAAATTGAAGCAAAAATTCGTGAAAAAATCATGAGTGACGGTGACGACAAAGAGTAGGGAAAAATGTTACGCAGCTGCGATGAGAATGCTAGTTAGACGCGAACATTCTGTTTTTGAACTTACACAAAAATTAACCGCCAAAGAATTTGTCAGTGCCGATATTGAACAGGCAATCGATTCATTAATTGAACAAAATTATCAAAGTGATGAGCGCTTTGCGACTGAATTTATCCAAATGCGCTTTAACCAGGGAAAAGGGCCAATTAAAATAGCGATTGATCTTAAACATCGCGGCATCAGTCACTTTGATTTATCTATGTATGATTTTTACACACTAGCACAGAAAATTAGAGAGAATAAATTCGGAGAAAAAATCCCTAGTGACTATAAAGAGCAAGCCAAACAAAAACGATTTTTGCAATCCAGAGGTTTTGATTTCGAACAAATCAATCAAGCATTTAGCCATGAATAAAATGTTAACTTTACGTTCTCCACTTTATATTAAGTATCCTAATGGCGAAACACGTGTGATTGAGGAAATTTTCCAGCATCCAGAAGGTGTTTTGTATTTTGAATTATTTTGGGAAAAAGATCCTAAGTATAGTATTCATGTGATCAAAGGTGAAATTACTGGTGATGGCCCATGGCGGGTAGGCGAGTGCAGTTTTCATGTGCTTGGCTGTAATCATACTCATCCGCAAATGTGTGAAATGCATTCATTTTGGCAGCAAGAGCTCTTACAAAATCCTGAGCAGTTTAGAAGCGATGAAGTACTTAAGATTGCTTTAGAGAAAGGTGCAATTTTACCCAAGGATTATCCTATCAATGATGCGCGGTACTCCTAGGGGAACTCAGGCGTACGATTTTAAAACCCGAGACATTAAGGTTTTAAAAAAGTTGTTGCCTTACTTGTTAAAAATGCGCACTCGCGTGATTTTGGCTACGTTGTTTTTAATTGCCGCTAAGTTAGCTAATGTAGCAGTACCAGTCGTTTTAAAAGAAATTGTTGATTCATTAGACCAAACCAATGTTTTGCTAATATTGCCACTGGGGCTGTTGTTTGCTTATGGCTTGTTACGATTAGCCAGCTCTTTATTTAATGAGCTTAGAGATGCAATTTTTGCAAAAGTTCGTTACCACGCAATGCATCTAATTGCACTCGGTGTGTTTAAGCATTTGCACACACTAGATTTGTCTTTCCATCTTGATAGGCGTATTGGTGGCATTACCCGAGACATTGATAGAGGCACGCAAAGTGTGTCGACTTTGTTGTCTATTTTTGTATTTAATATTATTCCTTCATTATTTGAGATTTGCCTTGTAATCGGAGTTTTATGGCTTAATTATGATTTTTTCTTTGCAGGTATATCGCTATTGACCGTGGTATTTTATATTGCCTTAACTTTGGCAATTACTACTTGGCGTATGAAGTACCGCTATCAGATGAATGATATGCAATCTGAGGCTAATACCAATGCAGTGGATAGTTTAATCAATTATGAAACAGTTAAATACTTTAACCGTGAAGCATTTGAAGTGAACCGTTACGATAACACCATGGCGCGCTGGGAAAATGTTGCCACTAAAAGCTTTACTTCAATGACTGCGCTTAATTTTGTTCAAGGTGCGGTAATTGCTATTGGCGTGACTATTATTTTGATTACAGCAGCTCAAGGTGTCGTGGATCAAAATCTTAGCTTGGGTGATATGATCATGATCCAAGCTTTGTTGTTGCAGTTATTCATGCCACTGGGCAATTTGGGTATTGTTTATCGGCAAATTAAGCATAATTTTATTGATATGAATAATATGTTTGATTTGCTTGAACAAGCCCCAAAGGTTAGTAACACTCAAGATGAACCAGCACTTAAAGTAACACAAGGTAAGATTGAGTTTAACCAAGTTTCGTTTGCTTATCCAAATAAAAACAATGTACTTAAAGATATTAGCTTTACCATTGAGCCAGGGCAAAAAGTTGCTATTGTGGGGCAATCAGGCTCAGGCAAGTCAACTTTGGCAAAGTTACTATTTCGTTTTTATGATGTAAATTCTGGTGCAATTTTGATTGATGGTCAAGACATTAAAACTCATCAACAGCACTCAGTACAAACAGCCATTGGCGTGGTGCCACAAGATACAGTGATGTTTAATGAGAGTATTTATTACAACATTGCTTATGGTAGGCAAGATGTTAGTATGCAGCAGGTTAAGCAGGCGGCCAAATTAAGCTTTATCGATGAATTTATTAATCAACTACCACAAGGGTATGACACGCTTGTAGGTGAACGTGGACTGAAGCTTTCAGGCGGTGAGAAGCAGCGTCTTGCAATCGCTCGAGTGTTGTTAAAAAATCCACCTATTTTAATTTTTGATGAGGCCACTTCAGCACTAGATTCGTATTCTGAAAAAATGGTACAAAAGGCATTAAATAGCTTGTCGGACCGGCACACGACTTTCGTGATTGCGCATCGCTTATCAACCATTAAAGATGCTGATAAAATTATCGTTCTTGGTGATGGGGTTATTATTGAAAGTGGTACACATGAAGAATTATTATTAAGTGATGGTAAATACGCCCAGCTTTGGTACATGCAATCTAAAAATGCTTCAAAACAACAATCATGAAATTTAAATTAAACAACACTGATCAAAAAGCGCGTCGTGGAAAAATAATTTTTGATCGTGGTGAAGTTGAAACTCCTGCTTTTATGCCGGTCGGCACTTATGGTACTGTCAAGGGAATGACACCTGAAGAAGTTGACGAAATTGGCGCGCAAATTATTCTAGGCAATACTTTTCATTTAGATATTACACCTGGTACAGATGTGATCGAAGCACATGGAGACTTGCATGATTTTATGCATTGGCAAGGACCAATACTAACTGACTCAGGTGGGTTTCAAGTATTCAGTTTAGGTGATATGCGCAAGATTAGTGAAAAAGGCGTGGATTTTCGCTCACCTAAAAACGGCGATAAGATTTTCATGGGCCCAGAAGAATCTATGCAAATACAGCAAAAATTAGGCTCCGATATTGTCATGATTTTTGATGAATGCACGCCATATCCAGCCGATAAACCAACGGCGGATCAATCAATGCAGTTATCGCTTCGCTGGGCTAAACGCTCAAAAGAAGAGCACAATCGACTCAATAACAACAATGCTTTATTTGGTATTGTGCAAGGCGGCATGTTCAAAGACTTACGCTGTCAATCTGCCCAAGCTTTGATCGAAATGGATTTTGATGGGTATGCTATTGGCGGTTTAAGTGTTGGCGAACCAAAAGAAGAAATGATTAAGGTATTGGAATACTTGCCTGGGCAACTACCTGAAGAGAAACCTAGGTATTTAATGGGTGTGGGTACCCCAAGTGATTTAGTAGAAGCAGTTGAGCGCGGTATTGATATGTTTGACTGTGTAATGCCAACACGTAATGCACGTAATGGTTATTTGTTTACCTCTTTAGGCATTGTTAAAATTCGCAATGCAAAATATAAATTAGACATAAAGCCATTAGATGGCAACTGTAATTGCTACACTTGTCAAAATTATTCTCGCTCATACTTGCATCATTTACAACGCAAAAATGAAATCTTAGGCGCTCGCTTGGCCACCATTCATAATCTGTATTACTACCAAGATTTAATGGCACAAATGCGTGATGCTATTGAACGTAATGCTTTTGCAGAGTTTAAGCAAAATTTTTACACTCTACAAGGGCAGGGATGAGCAAAAAATTACTGTTTTTTATTGATGAAGGCGGATTTGATGACTTTACACCATTGTTTGTAAGTCTAGGTTTTGATGTTGATTTCGAAGATTCGCAAAGAAAAGCAGTTAAATTAGCCAAAAATAACACTTATCATACTTTGGTGGCAGAGTTTAGTTACAATCCTGAGTTTCGTGACCGTGTGAGCAATATCGAGTCTTTATTGGCCACTTTGGAGAGTCATTCTCCTGGAGTTAAAATCATTATTTTGTATGACAAAATTAACCAGCCACAACTAAACCAGCTAAAACAGCGCTATAGAATGGATACAACATTAACTTTTCCAATCGACCAACAAACGATTGAAAAATGTCTTAGTGTGTAGTTTGTTTTTTAAAATATACGTCTAACACCTCTCGAGCAAGTGGTGCGGCCTTAGAGCTGCCACTGCCCGCATTTTCTACAATAACTGCAATCGCAATTTGAGGGTTTTCGATTGGTGCAAAGCCTGTAAATAAAGCATGATCTCTTAAGCGCTCATCCAGTTTTTCAGCAATGTACTCTTCTTCAGCATCTAGACCAAATACTTGAGCAGTGCCTGTTTTACCTGCCAAGGTGTAAGTCAAGCCTTTGTTTAGCCTTCTAGCGCTACCTTTAGGCGCATAAACAGTTTGCCTCATGCCTTCAATGACATCCTCCCAATTGTGAATATCTTTAATTGGAATTTGAACAGATGGACTTTTATCAACTTCCTTAATGGTTTGATTACTTGTGCTTACATTTTTAAGAAGTTTTGGTTGGTAAAGTTGTCCTTTGTTAGCCAATGCAGCGGTTGCAACAGCAAGCTGTAATGGGCTAGAAGTCATAAACCCTTGGCCAATACCAGCATTAAGCGTTTCCCCTCGATACCAAGGTTCGTCTTTGTTGATTTTTTTCCAAGATTTTGACGGTAATATACCGCCACGCTCACCGGGGATATCAATACCAGTTTTTGAGCCAAAGTTAAATAAAGTCAAGTTATCGTGTAAAGTGTCTATGCCCATTTTATCGGCTAAATCATAAAAGAATACGTCGCAGGATTGGGCGATTGAATCCTTGACATCAACTTCACCATGACCACTACGTTTCCAGTCGTTAAATTTACGTTTTACGTTAGGGAGTCTGTAATAGCCCGGACAAAATGTTTTACTATGATTGGTGATAATCCCTTCTTCAAGGCCGGCTAGAGCAACCATTGGCTTAACTGTTGACCCTGGTGGATATAAGCCTTGGACGGCTCTATTAAGTTGAGGAATGTCTCTTGAGGTTTGTAGTAGCTGATAGTTTTTATGTGAGATGCCATCTACAAACCAATTGGGGTTGTAGATAGGTGTGCTAACCAAGGTGAGAACTTCGCCATTTTTTACATCGACCGCCACAATAGAGCCACGTTTCCCTTCTAGCAAAGATTCGGCTTTTCTTTGTAAGTCTAAGTCAATACTTAAATATAAATCCTTGCCATTTTTTGGCGCTTGGATAATTTTTGTATCAATAACACGACCAGTGACGTTTCTTTCAATTTGTTTTTTTCCACTGGTGCCATGTAGTAGTGTTTCATACTGTTTTTCAATACCTACTTTGCCAACAAAAGCCGTCCCTAAGTAATTTTTTTTGTCATAAAAAGCTTTGTCTTTTTTATTCATTCTTGAAACATAGCCAGCTACATGAACACTAGATTCATTATTAGGATAGATGCGGTGAAAATAGGATTCGACATCAATTCCAACAAATTGATTACTAACTAAGAATTCGGCCACTTGCTTTTCGCTAAGTTTGTGTTTGAGCGGAATATTATGAAATTTTTTGTAGCGATTTCTATTCTTATGAAATCGTTCAATATCGTCTTCATTGATAAAGCCTAATTGCTTTAGAGACAGCAGTGTTTTGGCAATATTTTTAGTTTTCTCAGGAGTTAAAGTGAGTTTGTATGAAAGTTGATTGGTGGCAATAATTTGACCATTTCGGTCAAATATTTTTCCTCTAGTCGGGGTGATAGGTAAAGTACGCATTTGATTGCCCAGTGCCTCTTCAACATAGTAGTTATGGTTACTGATTTGCAAGTTATAAAGTCTAAGTAGTAGTACGGATGTAATTACTAAAATAAATAAAAAAGCCAGCAGCATTCTACTTGAGAAAATTTTATTTTCTAGTACGGTGTTGCTAATCTTTTCCATGAATGTGGTTGGTTTATTGGTGTTTGCACTTTGATAGTGCCAGCCTAACCAAAGGCCAAAACAATGCACCCGATAAAGGTGCAAGCAATAAATAATAACTAAAGTTAAAACCTTGAATTAAAGCATGTACCAACAAAAACAAGCCTAGATAAATACTCGATGCAATAAACACATATACCTGCTGTGTGCTTAAATTAGACACAAAGAAAGATTGTTTAACATTTACAATAAATGCACTACTTAAAATTAACGCTAAAGCATTCTGACCTAAGATGTCGCCTTGTAAAATATCGAGCAATATGCCTAGTAGTAATGCTAAGAAAAACCGACCTTTGGCCGGGAAATAAGTCAGCCAATAAATAAAAAACAACAGTAGCCAAAAAGGCGAAACTTCTAATACAGTTTGAGATAGGGGTAGTGCACTAATAATAAGCGCAAAGACAGTAATTTTTGTTAAGAAGATATAAGGGCGCTGAGTTTTCATGATTAGTTGTTATTCTCAATTAGCACAAACTCTAATTGCTCAGTTGTTTGTATTGGGGCGAGTTCAATGTATAAAAATGGATCGTCTGCGCGTTGCTCTACATGTGTGACTTTACCTACAGGATAGTCAGCTGGAAATTTTGACCCAATGGCACTACTTAAAAAGACATCGCCTAATACAACATCAAACTCAGGCTCAATAAAATTAACCACTAATTTTCCTTGGCTTGATGCAAGCCCTTTACTCATACCACGAATACCATTGCGTTGATTTTTAATTGGCACATGTTGGGTAGGGTCGGTAAGCATCAGCACAGTTGCATATAAAGGTGTTATTTGTGTAACTTGACCAATAACACCTTCAGGGCCTAATACAACCTGTCCAATTACAAGGCCGTCGTTACTACCTTTGTTAATAATAATTTGCTTTTTAAGTCGAGACTGGCTAACAGAACTAATACGCCCCAATATGAACTTCTGTCCACTAATTTTGTAGCTAGAGCCCAGTAACTTTGCGAGTTTTTGATTTTCTAACAATAAAGCGTTGTGCGTTTGTAAATTACCCTTTAACCGTGTTAATTCACTATTAAGCTGCTTATTTTGGTTGAGTAATGCTTGTTTTGTGGCGCCTTGTTCATCAATCCAAATATAAAGTTGAGAAGGCAGGTTAACCACCAAGTAAATAGGTGAAATAAGCTTTGCAATAAATTGCTTAACGCTATCTAGATAGGAAAATTTATAATCTGAAAGAATCAGAAAGATTGCAATAAAAACAGGCGTAAAAAGTTTAAGAAATTGCATAACCCATATGCCTCAATACGTCGTTTTTATGACATTATTCTGCAGCTAAGAACCCCATGCTATGTTTGCTAATCATGTCAAGTGCCACACCACCGCCACGTGCTACGCAAGTCAATGGGTCATCGGCAATACGTACAGGTAAATTGGTTTCTTGATGAATAAGTTTGTCAAGCCCTTCTAGAAGCGCACCACCACCTGTAAGCACCAAACCGTTTTCAGCAATATCTGAACTTAGTTCTGGTGGGGTTTGCTCTAGTGCGGTTCTTACTGCACCAACCACTGTTGCTAATGGCTCTTGCAAGGCTTCTCTGATTTCAGTGTTGGTTACTTCAAAACTCACTGGAATGCCTTTGGCAACATCACGACCTCTAAATTCAATTTTCTTAACGGCACTGGTTTTAAAAGCAGAACCTACTTCTTCTTTAATTTGTTCGGCAGTGGCTTCACCAATAATAATGCCGTGCTCACGACGCACAAATTTAACAATGTTGTCATCAAATATATCACCACCAACGCGCAGAGAATCAGAATAAACAATGCCATTTAAAGACATAATAGCAATCTCTGTTGTGCCACCGCCAATATCAATAACCATTGCACCTGAGGCTTCTTCAATTGCCATACCAGCACCAAGAGCTGCGGCCATTGGTTCTTCAATTAGGTAGACATCTCTTGCACCTGCACCGACTGCACTTTCTTTAATAGCGCGTCGCTCAACTTGAGTTGCGCCACAAGGAACACAGATTAAAACCTTAGGACTGGGCGAAAAGAAACCAGAGCGTAATACTTTGCGAATGAAATGTTGTAACATTTTTTCAGTGACTTTAAAGTCAGCAATTACGCCGTCTTTCATTGGTCGAATCGCCTCAATAGAGCCAGGTGTTCTGCCGAGCATATTTTTAGCATCTTGACCTACAGCGATAACCGTCGACTCTAATGAGCCTTTGTCATTACGAATGGCAACCACAGAAGGCTCGTTTAGCACAACGGCGCCGTCCATATAAATCAATGTATTTGCAGTACCTAAGTCAATTGATAGGCTTTGACCTTTAAAAAAATCAAACATAAAAAATCCTAGTTAAATATTGGTTAAAATAAAAAGATATCATACTATAAACATTCAGTAAAAATTAGGCAATATTTAAAGCAGAATAAAGATGAAAATCAAGCAACAACATGTGATTGAAAGCGTTTGCAATGCTTTGCAATATATTTCTTATTATCACGCACCAGACTTTATTCAGGCGATGGCAAATGCGTATGAAAAAGAAACGCATCAATCGGCTAAAAATGCCATTGCACAAATTTTAATTAATTCTAAAATGGCAGCCCTAGGTCAACGTCCTATGTGCCAAGATACTGGTATTGTTAATGTATTTGTTGAAGTTGGTATGGAGGTTACTTGGGACGCAGAATCATCACTAGAAGACATGATTAATGAAGGGGTTAGGCAAGCCTACACCGATCCTAATAACCCATTGCGCGCTTCTATTGTTGAAGATCCTTTATTCTCTAGAGTTAATACCAGGGACAATACACCTGCTGTTATTCACATGAAAGTCGTGAAAGGAAATAGGGTTAACTTTACAGTTGCAGCCAAGGGTTGTGGCTCTGAAAATAAAGCCAAGTTTGCTGTATTGCAGCCTGATGATAATATTATTGACTGGGTGTTAAAAACCATTCCAACCATGGGTGCAGGCTGGTGCCCACCAGGTATTATTGGCGTTGGTGTGGGCGGTACTGCTGAAAAAGCCATGCTCATGGCCAAGCAAAGCTTGATGGATCCAATTGATATTGCTGATATTACACAAAAATCCAATCCAACCAAGGTAGAGCAATTACGTTTAGAACTAATGGATAAGATCAATGGCCTGGGTATTGGTGCTCAAGGTTTAGGTGGTTTAACCACAGTGCTTGATGTTAAAGTTAAAGATTACCCAACCCATGCAGCTTCACAACCAGTGGCAATGATCCCAAATTGTGCGGCCACTCGTCATCTACATTTTTCAATGGATGGATCGGGTGTGGCAGAATTGCCAGAAGTAGATATGAACGTTTATCCTGATTTAGAGATGGATTATTCTAAATATAAACATATTGATTTAAATACCCTGACTCGCGACCAAATGGGCGAATGGAATATTGGCGATACTTTGCTATTGACGGGCACTATTATTACCGGTCGTGATGCAGCACATTCTCGTCTCAAGCAAATGCTAGATAGCGGCGAAGGTCTGCCTAAAGGTGTTGATTTTGATAATAAGTTTATTTATTATGTTGGCCCAGTGGATGCAGTGGGTGATGAGGTAATCGGCCCTGCAGGCCCAACAACTGCAACAAGAATGGATAAATTTACCGATATGATGTTGGAGAATACAAACATCTTGGGCATGATTGGCAAAGCTGAACGTGGTAACCAAACAACGCAAAGCATCAAGAAACACAAAGCCAGCTATTTAATTGCCGTGGGTGGCGCTGCATATCTTATTTCAAAATCAATCAAAAAGGCTAAAAAAATTGCTTTT
>JAERTA010000014.1 GCA_016845205.1 Gammaproteobacteria bacterium | reverse complement strand
CTCTTACGGGACGCCAAAATTACTTTTCTATGCTTCGTCTTTTTCATTCTTACTGCGTTAAATATTCAAAATACTCATTTACGTAGATTAACTACGCGCATTCTTATTTCAAATATTTGCCTTGTAAGAATAAAAAATACTTGCATATAAAATCAATTTAACCGCCCCAAACAAAAATACTTTGTAAAAATTGAAAAATTACTAAGTAAAATCATATTGTATGACTCAACTCAATATTATTATTCCTGATCGACTCATTGGTCAGCGTATTGACAGTGCGATGGCGCAGATGTTGCCGGATTATTCTCGCTCTAAAATTACCAATTGGGTGCGCTCTGGTGGTGCGCTGATTAACGGTAAATCATTCAAACCCAAAGAAAAAGTATTGGGCGGTGAGATTGTAGCACTTAGCATTCAGGCCGAGAGAACTAACGAATGGCAAGCTGAAAATATCGCCATTGATGTGGTATATGAAGACAATGATATTATTGTTGTTAATAAGCCGGTAGGCTTGGTCACACATCCAGGTGCGGGCAATTGGACGGGGACTTTGGCTAATGCACTACTGCATTATGACCCATCTTTGGCCATGCTAGATAGAGCGGGCATTGTTCATCGACTTGATAAAAATACTTCAGGTCTGATGGTGGTAGCGCGTAGTGAGCTAGCACAAAAAAACCTGGTTGAGCAGCTACAAACGCACGCGGTATCGCGTGAATACTCCGCTATTGTTTACGGACATATGATTTCTGGTGGCACGATTGATGCGCCAATAGGCAGAGATCCTAAGGATAGAATTAAACAAGCCGTGCTTGAAGAAGGCGAAGGTAGGGACGCAGTAACGCACTATCGTGTGATTGATCGCTTCGGTCATCACACCCATGTGAAATGTATTTTAGAAACCGGCCGTACGCACCAAATCCGCGTACATATGTCTCATATTGATCATCCACTGGTAGCTGACACCATGTATGGCGGCAAGATTCGCTTTCCTAAAAAAGCAGACGACAAACTTAAAGAAGCCCTTAAAGGCTTTAATCGTCAAGCCTTGCATGCCAAAAAACTCACGTTAACCCATCCAATCTCAGGTGAGACAATGTCTTGGAAGGCGTCTTTACCTGAAGATATGCAAGACTTAATTAAAATATTAGAAGAATTTGACACCTGATAATTTTCCAAAAAACGTTAAATTAATAACCACGACTCGTTTTTTTAATGAAAACAACCGGTCTTGTTTAATAGCCGATGGTTATGATAATTTTAATCTTGCCTTACATGTGGGTGACAATGCTGTTAAGGTTCAAAATAATAGAGCGCTATTAATTAGTAAATACAACCTACCCTCTGAGCCAAAATATTTAGAGCAAATTCATTCTAATATTTGTTTGCAAGCTTCAGGTGATGATTGTGTCGGCGATGCGCTCATAACAAAAGATAAAGGTGTTGTCTGCGCGGTGATGACAGCAGACTGCCTACCCATCTTCGCCTGTAATGCATCAGGCACACAAGTGGGCGTGGCACATGCGGGCTGGAAGGGGGTTGTCAACGGGGTGGTTGAGTCGTTTATTCAGCAGTTTGAAGCCAGTGATTTATTTATACATTTTGGCCCGGCGATTTCACCATCAGCATTTGAAGTCGGTAAAGAAGTCCGTCAACAGTTTATTGATAAAGATTTAAAGCTAGACCAAGCATTTATAGCCAAAGGTGATAAATATCAGTTAGATATTTATCAAGCAACTAGAATTATTCTCAATGGATTGGGTGTTAAATCAATCAGTGGCGGCGATGAATGTACTTACACACAAAAAGACAAATACTTTTCCTATCGACGTGATGGCGCACAATCCGGCCGGATGGCACATCTTATTTGGATTACTTAATAAGGAGGAAAGCCTTGCTTTCCTCCAAGAGATTATTTGCTTAGCGATTTCATAATCGCTTTTTTAAAGATTGGAGAAAAAATAAAAATAATTGGAAAAGCGACAATCCATGCAATCACAAAACTGGATAGCCATTTTTCAATGATTTGATCAGTCCAACCACCGAGGTTAAGATAAGTCACCACGAACGACATGATGCTAACCATGAACAGCGACATAACGATACTAAAAATTAAATGCACTTTCTTTTCCATTGTTATTCCTCTTTATTTTTTGCCTTTCCACTTAGAGTGAAATCTAGAATCTTGGTTTCTTTATTAAGATGATAATAGTGTAGCGGTGTTTGTTTTCGCTGCTTTTGTTGGATTACACAACCAACCACTTCAAACTCACCCACTAACTCAATTTCATCATGCTGTGTATTTAAAGGTACTAGAAATTTTTTGTTACCACGCTCTAGGTATTGACGAAAATACATATCATCGTCATAGCGTACGATCGCATAAGCGCGATTGTGGATTTGCATACCTGGGTCAATAATCACAATACAGTTCTCACTAAACTCAGGCTCCATATAGTTACCCAGGTTTTGCAGAGCAAACGGCTCAGAGTTAGTTGAGCAACTGGTTTCGAATATTTCTTTTGGTGTATCGTTTATGTCTGACATTTTTTACAATAGAATGTGGATCGTTGATTTTGCACAAGTCTTATTATTTTACCATTGCATGTACTGCATCGCTCACCTTCGCGACCATACACGTTTAAAGTCTGTGTGAAATACCCAGGGCTACCATCCACTTGGGAGAAATCTTGCAAAGTCGTACCACCGGCTTTAATCGCTTGAGCAAGGATAGTCTTAATACACTGCGTTAATAATTGGTAACGTTTTTTAGAAATACTACCGGCTTTGCGCCGAGGATCAATACCCGCTTGATGCAAACTCTCACAAGCATAGATATTGCCCACACCAACCACCACTTTGCTATCCATAATAAAAGCTTTGATGTTTTGTTGCTTATTACGTGACCTATTATATAAGTAAGCCTCGTCAAATAAACCCTCTAATGGCTCAACCCCCAAACCCTCTAATAAGGCATGCGTGCCATCGGCTGAGAACAACACCGCACCAAAACGTCGTGGATCATTCAGACGCATCACAGTGTTATTATGAAAGCTTAATTCAAAGTGATCATGCTTTTGACAAGGCCTTGCCTTGGAAAGTACTTTGATTGAGCCACTCATACCCAAATGAATAATCAGTGTGCCAATATCAAATTTAATCAGCAAGTATTTACCGCGTCGATTAATATCATTAATACGCTGGTTGGCCAATGTTGTGGGTAAATGCTTGGGGATGTCCCAACGCAAGTTGCCTCTATATAAGGTAGCGCACTCAACTACTTGATTCACAATCAAGGGCGCTAATCCACGTTTGGTGGTTTCAACTTCAGGCAGTTCTGGCATAAAATGATTTAAATCAACAAAATAACCTATTATAATTATCAACTTTATAACTAGCGGAGAGAAACATGGGTTTTATTAATTCAGTAAAAGGTAAGATTTTGATTGGCTTTATTTTAGCCATCATCGTTTATGTAAGTTTTAGAGGTACAACAGAAGCAGTAGGCTTAAACCATTATGGCACGACAGTGTGGTTACACGTATTAGCTGGTATTGTATGGATTGGCTTATTGTACTACTTTAATTTTGTACAAGTACCAGGCATGGGTCAAGCACTAGCGGATACCGATGGCCCAGGCCCAGCAGCAATCGGTAAGTACATTGCACCACGTGCATTGCTATGGTTCCGTATGGCAGCGGCAACAACTTTACTTTTAGGTTTAGTACTATTGGGTACAACAGGCTCTATTGGCAGTGCATATATGCTAGCCCCAGGTTTTCAAGTAATTGGCCTAGGTGCATGGATGGGTACAATCATGGCATTTAACGTTTGGTTCATCATCTGGCCAAATCAGCAAAAGATCTTAGGCATGAAAGAAGCGTCAGCTGAAGAGATTGCAACGGCAAAGAAAAATGCAGCGTTGGCGTCTTCAATCAACGTAATACTATCTGTACCAATGTTATTAACCATGATTGCATGGCATTAAAAACGTTTCTTTTATCCAGCTGCATTGTTAAATAACTTTCTTTGCTAGTTGTGTACTTTATGTACACGCCGGCGCAAAGAAAAACATTTGCCTCACAGCTGGATAAAATAATTCGTTTTTAGGATATATATAGTATTGTATTTATCTAAAAATTAAAACGATACATATATATAAAAAAACCGAGACTTTATTCTCGGTTTTTTATTGTCTGAAATTTAACCCCTTTATTTAATGCCTATATATAAGTATAGATAATCAAGCTTAAAACCCAATCAAAGAGCCGTTGTTATCATTGTTTTAAAGTCATTTGCAAAATTTGTAATATTTTTGCAAAAAAGTTGTATTTTTGTCATAAAACAGCAAAAACCTTGCTGTATAAGGCTTTAAAGGCTAGATTTTCCGCTAAAAAGTGCCATATTTGTGGTTAATTTGCATTTTTTTGTATTTTTTTTGCAAAAAAGTGTTGACTTTTAAAAACAGATCCTTATAATACGCACTATCTTTGCAAAAACGCAGAGAATAAACGCCAGAAATTATTCTGGCATAACTTATAAAATTTAGGAGACTAAAATGAAAAAACAATTATTAATCGCTGCAGTTGCAGCTTCTATGACTTCAGTTGCTATGGCTGACGTTTCTATTACTGGTGCAGCTTTTGCTAAGTATACAAATGTAGATTCTGGTAATGCAGCTACTGCTGATACTAACACTATCAACCAAGAAATGGACCTTAAAGTAACTGGTAAATCTGGTGATACAACAGCTGTAATGACATTCAACATGGATGGCGAAGATGGCGCTGTTCAAGGTGATGCATACTTAACAACTTCTGTTTCTGGTGTTTCTGTTAAAGCTGGTCAATATGAAGGTGGAAAGTCTAACATGACAGCCAAGTCTGCTCGTGATGACAAAGCTACTTTATCATACGACTTTAATGGCGTAGCTCTTTCTCACGAAACTGTTGATGCTGGCGCAGGTGTATCTAACACTGAAACAACAGCTATTTCTGCTGATGTTGCTGGTGTTAAAGTTACATACAAGAAAAAAGATACTTCTGACGAAGTTCATTTAAGTGGTTCAATCTCAGGTATTAACATTGCATACCGTGGTATTGATTCAGATACTGCAGATAATGATGCAACTGGAATCGTTGTATCAGGTTCGTTTAACGGTGTTGATGTAACATACGCACAAGCTGACGCTGATACTGGCCGTACATTAAACGGTGACGGTATTCACGGTGATATTAACTCTGGTGAAGTAACTACTAGCACTACTGCTACAGCAACTATTGCTGGTACTGGTCTAAGAACTATTAAACTTTCTACTTCAGTAGCGGGTAACACTGTATCTTGGTCTAACACTGATATCGATGCTATTCTAGCTGCTAACGATGGTGATGTTAATACACTTACAGT
>JAERTA010000013.1 GCA_016845205.1 Gammaproteobacteria bacterium | reverse complement strand
AAATAGCGTTAACTTCTTGGTTCGCTTCTTTAATAATTCGAGTGGGTGACTTCCTTAAATCAGAAACGCTACTATACAAAGATGCGTGGTTAAAATTCATAAATTACTCCAAAAAAATAGTACATTATTTTGTACTATATTATAGACGTTTTTTATAGGCTATAGAATTGTTGTGTTTCACAAATGGTAGCTGCGGCTTAACAAGGGTTTGTATTAAACGGGCTCCGTCCCCTTTTATTCTCCTACATGCAAAATATTAGAGGCATTTTCTAGATCTGACCAGGAAAAGCTAAGGAGCCTGGTGATGTTAAGGAAAATAAAATTATAATTAAAGGCCTCATAATTTTAAAATTACATATCTAATAAAGCTCTTGTTGAATCAATTCATCTCTTTGCTTGCCTACACCCAAACCGCGCATATCCGCAGTAGAATCACCTGGCCCATTATAATTGTCCAAATACAAAGGGACATAAGTGCCAGTATCAGGGGTATATTTACCAGCAAAAGGTGATGGATTTATCCCTATATCAACGCCGTCTCGTGAGCTTTTACCCTGGTTAAAATAACTATTATAGGTGGCGTAACTAGGGCCTGATCCACCAGCTGTCCCATAATCAGAATCACCTCCATAATAAGGATCATTTGGCAGCCTACCAGCAGAATCAACACCAGTACGTGGATCAACATACCTTCCATCTTTAAGTGCTTCAGTATGCTCGGTAAGATAAGGATATGACTTATCTGCCTGTGTCGCACAGCCAGATAAAAATAATGCCAATAATGCCAGTCCAATAATGCTTTTATAGGGTTTATTCATTTTTTTACTCCATTATTAAACCAGTAAATATGTCGAGAATTTAGAGACAGTATACATCGTCTCGATAATCGAGACAAGATGAAAAAGGCAATTTATAGTTTAAATGGGAAGATTCTTTGTGATTGGTTAAAAGAACAAAGGGTTAAGTCTGGTTTGACTATGCGTGATTTGGGCGAAAAACTAAACTTGCACCATTCCATTGTTGGAAGAATTGAACTCGGTGAAAGGCGACTTGATGTCATTGAATGGATTGAGTATTGCGAAGCGCTGAATGCTGACCCATTTGAATGTCTTGAAACCCTTGTCAAAAAATAACATTTTTTGACTAATCCCCTTTAAAAATAAATCCAAATTTTCTTATTGAAGTGAATGGCTGGTTTTTCGGTGTTTGAACGTAGTGAGTTTAGAAAAACCAATGAACAAAATTAGAAAAGTTAAGATTTATTTTTAGGGGCGATCTCTTTTTGGATACTTTTTCTAATCGATAGAAAAAGTATCAAGCCCTCAAAGAGCAAATAGAATATTTGCGAAAAAAGGGTTTAATAAAAATTTCGGAAATAATTGAAACGACTACCAAAACCATTCAAAAACAGCTGTTTTATTAATAAACAGCCTTTAAAAGTAGCTTTTTAAGCCTTTTTTGACTTAGAACGAGCCTTGCCCGTTATAGAATTAAGAAATTTCGGAAATTTTCACCCAAGGGCAGGCTTCGCACAAAAATTGTCAATATCACATCTCTATGATATAATTTTCGCTCAATTTTGACCTCAAAGAATTAAAAACAATTAAAGATATGAGGCTAAATTTTTTATTAACCATTTTCAAGGACTTATTATGAAATTAATTCTTTTAGGCGCACCAGGCGCTGGCAAGGGCACTGTTGCAAAATTACTAACTAAAATTGACGGCTCAGTACAAATCTCTACAGGTGATATCTTACGTGGCGCAGTTGCGGCTGGCACAGAACTAGGCAAACAAGCTCAAGCTGCTATGGAAGCGGGTGATTTAGTATCTGACGATCTAATCATGGGTATTATGGAAGAGCGTCTTAAAGAAGACGACTGTAAAAACGGCTACTTATTAGACGGCTTCCCTCGCACGATTCCACAAGCAGAAGCATTAAAAGCGCTACTTGAAAAAATGGGCGAAAAACTAGATGCTGCGGTAGAAATTGATGTGCCTAAAGATGTGATTCTTGACCGTTTAACAACACGTCGTACTTGTGAAGGTTGTGGCGCAATTTATAACGTTAAGTCTAACCCAACTAAGGTTGAAGGCGTTTGTGATAAATGTGGTGGTGCTGTTACTCAGCGTGCTGACGAAACTGAAGAAGCAATCAGCAATCGTTTAAATGTTTACAACGACCAAACTGCACCATTAGTTGGCTTCTATGAAAATGAAGGCTTATTGCTTAGCGTAGATGCAACTTCATCTCAAGCAGTAATTGATGCCATTCAAGCAAAAATTGGCTAATACTTTTTAGCCCGCTAAGCGGGTTATTGGTTAAAGCTAAAAAACCCTGAGCATAGAAATGCTTGGGGTTTTTGCATTTAAAGACATGGGTGTTTGTCTTAGTGCGTTTTATAACTTATAATAAATGCTCTAATTACCCGAGGAGAGATTGATGAAACGTTTTTTATTGTCTTTATTGTTGTTATTTTCTGCATTTTCATACGCAGAAAATGACTTGTTGCCTGCGGATGAAGCGTTTAGCTTTAAGGCCAAAGTGGTTAATGATGAAATCATACTAAACTGGGATATTGCTCAAGGCTACTACCTCTATAAAGAAAAAATAAAGATCTCTTCGGATTATTCCACGCAGCTCGACACAGCAAAATTCCCTTTAGCTAAAATTAAAAATGACGAGTTTTTTGGCAAAATTGGGGTTTACCGCAACAACGTTGTTGTTGCTGTTCCAGTGCTTGAAGGAGATGCCCGCTCTGTTCAACTAAATGTAACCTTTCAAGGTTGTGCTGATTTAGGCGTGTGTTACCCGCCAATCACCAAATCGGTTGCGCTTGATATTAGCAGCATCCATAAGCCATCCTTGGTGGACAATGCGCTTAATATTTTCTCTAAAGCTAAATCAGGTGTGCAATCGGTAGTAGAAAAAGCCACATCAATATCAGATGAACCATTGCCGGCTGATGAGGCGTTTGCCTTTTCTGTAACGGCCATCGACGCCAATACATTACTAACGACTTGGAATATTCACCCTGAATATTATTTGTATCATGACAAGTTTTTTATTGAAGCCAAGGGCGCTGAGATTGGCGATGTAGCATTTCCTAAGGGCAAAGAAAAAGACGACCCGCTTTTCGGCAAGGTGCAGATTCACAAAGGCCAACTTAATGTTGAGATCCCACTTAAAAACATCAAATCTCTACCGATTGTGTTTACAGCTAAATATCAAGGCTGCTGGTTAGGCGGTATTTGTTACCCGCCAATGGAAAAAACCACCGACATTGTTTTGCCTGTTCAAGGTGCTGAAGTCAAAAGTAAAGTTACCACTGCCGCCACCAAAACAGAACCTACACCAACAATTGTTTCAAGCAAAACGAAAAATGTTGAACTTAACGAGACTGAAAAAATTACTGATATATTAAAACAAGACAATGTTCTTTGGACGCTCGGATGGTTTTTTGTTATCGGGCTTGGCCTCTCGTTAACACCTTGTGTATTCCCAATGATTCCAATTTTGTCGGGCATTATTGTGGGTCAAAAAGGGGTTACTACTAGAAAGGCACTGATCATGTCTATTGTATTTGTACTGGCCATGAGTGTGACCTATACGATTGCCGGCGTATTGGCAGGCCTCTTTGGAGAGAACTTGCAGATTATATTCCAAACTCCTTGGGTATTAATAGTCTTTAGTCTGATTTTTGTTGCTTTGGCGTTTTCAATGTTTGGTTATTATGAAATTCAACTGCCTGCTGGCTTGCAAAATAAAATTGCCAACATCAGCAACAAACAAGAAGGTGGCCATCTGATTGGCGTGGCGATTATGGGTTTCTTGTCCGCACTAATCGTTGGTCCATGTGTAGCACCGCCGCTCGCAGGCGCACTAATCTACATTGGTCAAACCGGTGATGCAGTACTTGGTGGGTTATCTCTGTTTGTCATGAGCCTAGGCATGGGTGTGCCGTTACTAGCCATTGGTGCGGGTGTCAGCAAACTACCTAAAGCCGGCGGCTGGATGGACAACGTTAAGTACATATTCGGCATCTTGATGTTAGCGGTGGCTATTTGGCTACTTGATCGTATTACTTCACCAATTGTGTCGTTGGCATTATGGGCAACCTTATTCAGCTTCTCACCGATTGCAATGGGTGCGCTTAACTCACTCACCAATACACCAACACCGTGGCAACGCATCTTTAAAGGGTTTGGTTTGTTGGTATTGGTTTACGGTATCTTGCTTTGGGGTTTGGTGGCTCGTGGTGGTGGTGATATGTTTGCGCCGCTCTCTGGTTATGGCGCTTCTACTCAAAGCGAACAAGTGCACATCAAATTTGAAAAGATTAAATCCAATGCTGATTTAGATCAAATCCTTGCAAAATCCAAAAAGAGGAATCAAGTAGTAATGCTAGACTTTTATGCCGATTGGTGTATTTCTTGTAAAGAATTAGAGCGTTTTGTTTTTTCGAATGCCAAAGTGGTTGACGCCATGAAAAATACCATTGCCCTACAAGCGGATGTTACCGCAAATGATGCAACAGACAAAGCTTTAATGGCGCGCTTTAATATTATTGGCCCGCCAGCAATTTTGTTTTTCAATGACGGTGTTGAAAAACGCGGCCAGCGTATTGTGGGTGAAATTAACGCCCAAGGCTATCTTGAGCACCTTAAAAAGGCCCAATAAAGTTCAAAAAATAGCCAGATTTTGTAGTTAAAATGCTGATAAAGCCTTCTAACATCCGTTATGTTGGTGGTAAAATTAATTTTATTTAACGCTTTGGTTGCAAACAATGGATATTTTGTTACTCAATGGTCCGAATCTTAATATGCTGGGCACGCGCGAGCCAGACCATTATGGCGCACAAACTCTAGACGACATTGTTAATCTCGTCACCGAAATGGCAACACAAGCCGGACTAACGCTTGGCCATCATCAAGACAACGCAGAAGTTGGTCTGATTGAGCGCATTCATCAAGCGCATAAAGACGGCGTTAAATATATTATCATCAACCCTGCAGCATTCACACATACTTCAGTAGCGCTGCGCGATGCAATGCTATCGGTTGATATACCGTTCACAGAAATACACCTCTCAAACGTATATAAACGAGAGGAATTTCGTTCTAAATCTTATTTTTCAGACATTGCACAAGGGGTGATTTCTGGTTTTGGTGCACAAGGCTACGAATTCGCAATGAGCGCAGCAATTAAACACATACAAACATAACCACAGGGGGAAGGCAGATGGATATTCGTAAAGTAAAAAAATTAATGGAACTATTAGAACAGTCTGGCATGGCAGAGATTGAAATTGTCGAAGGTGAGGAGTCTGTTCGTATCTCGCGCTATGGTGATGCACCTGTAGCAGCGGCACCAATTGCCATGGCTGCGCCTGCTGCTACACCAATTGCACCAGCGCCAGTATCAGCAGATACGGCCACCGAAGCAGCAACAAGTGTTGACGGTCACCCAATCGCTTCACCAATGGTGGGCACTTACTATGGCGCAGCATCACCAACTTCTGAAAACTTTGTTAAAGTTGGGCAGCATGTTAATCAGGGCGACACCATTTGTATCGTTGAGGCGATGAAAATCATGAATCAAATTGAAGCTGATCAATCAGGCACAGTGACAGAAATTTTATGCAACGATGGTGATGCGGTTGAGTTTGGCCAAACCTTGGTTGTAATCCAATGAATAAAATCCAAAAAGTTTTAATTGCCAATCGCGGTGAAATTGCACTGCGCATTTTGCGCGCTTGTAAGGAGCTTGGTATCAAAACAGTTGCGGTTTACTCAACAGCTGACAAGTACTTAAAGCACGTGCGTCTGGCAGATGAGGCCGTTTGTATTGGCCCACACCCTTCGACAGACAGCTATTTAAACATTCCTGCACTGATTAGCGCAGCTGAAGTGACACACGCAGATGCCATCCACCCAGGTTATGGGTTCCTATCTGAAAGCGCAGACTTTGCACAGCGCGTTGAAGAAAGCGGCTTTATTTTTATTGGCCCTCGTGCTGAAAATATTCGCATGATGGGTGACAAAGTCGCAGCCATTCAAGCCATGCAAAAATCTGGTGTACCTTGTGTGCCAGGTTCTGATGGTGGACTAGGTGACAATGCTATTGAAAATATTGAGCTTGCTCGTAGTATTGGCTTGCCTATTATTATTAAAGCTTCTGGTGGTGGTGGTGGCCGCGGCATGCAGGTGGTAGAAAAAGAAGAAGACTTGCTTGGCTCAATTGAGCTTGCTAAATCTGAAGGTTTAAGCTTTTTTGGTAATGCAGAAGTCTACATGGAAAAATTCCTCACCACACCTCGACATGTTGAGATTCAAGTGCTGGCTGATGAGCATGGCAATGCAGTTCACTTAGGCGAACGCGATTGTTCAATGCAACGTCGTCACCAAAAAGTAGTAGAAGAAGCGCCTGCTCCAGGCATTACCCCGGAACTACGCAACAAAATTGGCACCATTTGTGCCCAGGCGTGTAAAGCCATTAATTACCGAGGTGCGGGCACGTTTGAATTTTTATTTGAGAATGATGAGTTTTATTTCATTGAAATGAATACACGTGTTCAAGTTGAACATCCAGTGACTGAAATGATTACTGGGGTTGACATTGTACGTGAGCAAATCATGATTGCCGATGGCCAAATGTTGTCATTTACACAGAATGATATTGAGATTAAAGGCTATGCAGTGGAATGCCGCATCAATGCAGAAGACCCAAATAACTTTATGCCGTCACCTGGCAAGATCACCCAATACCATGTTGCTGGTGGCCTAGGTGTGCGTGTAGATTCACATGTTTACAACGGCTATACGGTTCCACCGCATTATGACTCAATGATTGGCAAGGTAATTACTTTTGCTGATACACGACTTGGTGCGATTATAAAAATGCAAAATGCCTTAGATGAAATGGTAATTGACGGCATTAAAACCAACATTCCACTACAGGCTCGTATTATGGAAGACGAGACTTTTCGCGAAGGCGGATTCAACATTCATTATCTTGAAAAAATGCTGGGAGAATCTCACTAGAGATTGGATATATTATGATTAAAGCGGGCATTATTGGTGGTACAGGCTATACCGGTGTTGAACTATTACGATTATTACACAACCATAAAAAGGTGGAGGTAGTAGCCATTAGTTCTCGTTCACTTAACGGCAAACGAGTTGATAGTATTTTCCCATCATTACTTGGTCAAACCGATTTGAGCTTTTCACTGCCAGACGATGACTCGTTAAATGATTGTGACGTGGTTTTCTTTGCCACGCCTCACGGAGTTGCCATGGAAGGTGCGGGAAAATTTATTGAAAAAGGAATCAAGGTTATTGATCTTGGTGCAGATTTTCGAATCACTGATGCAACCGAATGGTCGAAGTGGTACGGCATGGAACACACCCAGTCTGAATTATTGTCTAAGGCTGTATACGGGTTGTCAGAAAATAACCGTGAACAAATTAAACAAGCCGAACTGATTGCCAATCCAGGTTGTTATCCAACTGCATTACAGTTGGCTATTAAACCTTTAATCGATAATAAATTAATCGATTTATCCAACATTGTTGCTGACTGCAAATCAGGTGTAAGTGGTGCAGGACGAGGTGCCAACCAAGCTATGCTGTTGTGTGAAACCAGCGAAACCATGAAGGCTTACGGTGTGAGTGGTCATCGGCATTATCCTGAAATTAAACAAGAACTAGAAAAATTAGCCGGCGAAGAAGTCGGTCTTACCTTTGTGCCGCATTTGGTACCAATGATTCGTGGCATGCACATCACACTGTATGTTGATTTACTTGATGCCAACACTGATGTAATGCCATTTTTTACACAAGCCTATTCTGATGAGCAATTTGTTAAAATACTCGCTGAAGGTTACCCTGAAACACGTAGTGTTAAATCGTCAAATTTCTGTCAAATTGGCATTCAGAGAATACCAAATAGTAACAAGTTGGTTATTATGTCGGTAATTGATAATTTAGTTAAAGGTGCATCAGGACAAGCAATACAAAACATGAACATCATGTTTGGCATAGATGAAGGGTTAGGCCTAGAGCAAATTGGCTTACTGCCTTAAAGGAGACAAATTATGGATACAGCACAAGCTTTAGAAGAAGCCGATATTGTTTTTAGCGACTCTGCTGCTAAAAAAGTAGCTGACTTGATTATTGAAGAAAAAAACGAAGACCTAAAACTGCGCGTCTATATTACTGGCGGTGGTTGCTCTGGTTTTTCTTATGGGTTCACGTTTGATGAAAACTACAAAGAAGGTGATAGTACTGTTGACAAAAATGGTGTGCGTCTCGTTGTTGATCCGATGAGTTATCAATATTTGATTGGCGCAACCGTTGACTACCTAGAAGACTTACAAGGTTCGCGCTTTATTATTCACAATCCTAATGCCAAAACCACTTGTGGTTGTGGTTCCTCTTTTTCGGTATAAATTATGATTGAATACGTTCCTGGCTTGGCTGGCGTTCCAGCAACAGAATCTTCTATTTCTTCAATTGATGGCGAAAATGGCATCTTGGCTTATCGAGGCTACTCTATTGAAGATTTGGTTAAAAATGCCTCTTTTGAAGAGACAGCCATGTTGTTAAGAGATGGAAACCTTCCCAGTGAACAAGATTTAGAAAACTTTCGTTGTGTCTTGCATAAACGCTACGAAGTAAAGCGTAATATTCGAGAAATGATGTGGGCGTTGCCAGCCAATGGCCACCCAATGGATGTATTGCAAGCTACTATTGCAGCTATGGCAACTTTCTACCCTGATGCAGGTGCTAAAAACCCTGACTCAACCTTTACTCGTAGCGCACTAACAAAAATCATTGCCAACATGAGTACTTTAGTTGCTATGTGGGCCAGAATTAGTGCTGGCTACGATCCGATTCCACCTAGCAAAAATATGTCCTACGCTAAAAACTTCTTATATATGTCGTTTGGCGAAGAACCAGATGATGACATTGTGCAACTATTTGACGCTTGTCTAATCTTACACGCGGAGCATACGATTAACGCCTCAACCTTTTCAGCCATGGTAACCGCCTCAACGTTGGCCAACCCTTTTGCTTCTATTTCCGCAGCAGTTGGAACATTAGCCGGCTCTCTTCATGGTGGCGCAAATGAAGATGTATTAAAAATGCTAGATGAAATTGGTGATGCAAAAAATGCACGTGTCTATATTGAAAACCGTTTAAAAAATAAACAAGTTATTTGGGGTATGGGGCATCGAGAGTACAGTGTTAAAGACCCTAGAGCTTCAATCTTACAAGAAATGATCGAGGCCTACATTAAGAAGAAAAACGTAGTCTTGTCTAAACGCTTTGAAACTGCTCTAGAGGTTGAGAAAATTTGTGAAGAATTGCTTTCTGCAAAAGGGGTATACCCAAATGTTGACTTCTATTCAGGTATTTTATATTCAGAAATTTTTAAAATTCCTAAAGAACACTTCACTCCAATTTTTGCTATGGCTAGATCAGCTGGTTGGGCAGCACATTGGCACGAGCAAGTCGGACATAACCGAATCTTCCGTCCAACCCAAATTTATACGGGCTGTGATTTTAGAGAATACCCAATAAAATAAACCTTATGGAAAAAACCACACACTTTGGCTTTAAAGATGTTGCTACTGATGACAAGCAAGGCTTAGTTAGGGGGGTTTTTGATTCAGTAGCCAGCAAATATGACCTAATGAACGATGTGCTTTCGTTTGGTGCACATCGCTTATGGAAGCGTTATACCATCGCATCTAGTAATGTTAAAGCCGGCGACAAAGTATTAGACATTGCTGGCGGCACCGGCGATTTGGCGATTGAGTTTAGGAAAAAAGTTGGCGACAGTGGCCAAGTAATTTTAAGCGACATCAACGCTGCCATGCTTGACGAAGGCAGAAAAAACCTTATCAATAACGGCATTTTCGGCGTGGAATTTGTTCAGCTCAATGCACAAAAAATACCCTTTGCAGACAACACTTTTGATTGTGTTAGCATTGCTTTTGGCCTTAGGAATGTTACCGACAAAGACCAAGCGCTCGCTGAGATGCATCGCATCCTCAAACCGGGTGGTTGCTTGCTCATTTTAGAATTTTCCAAAACCGATTCTGAGCTTTTAAAAAAATTCTACGATTTTTATTCATTTAATGTGATGCCAAAACTCGGCGGCATTATTGCTGATGATGAAGACTCTTACCAATATTTGGCTGAATCCATTCGCAAACACCCCGACCAAGAAACGCTAAAATCTATGGTGCTCGATGCTGGTTTTGGTTTCTGCGAATATCACAACCTTTCAGGCGGCATTGTTGCCTTGCACAAGGGCATCAAGGTTTAAAAAACCATGCAACATTTTGTGCTTGAACAAGCCTTAAATTATCTGATTGACCAAGGTAAGGCCGACTTAGGTGCACTCAACGACAAAACACTATACTTCTCCCTAGAGGATTTACCACTTGACGTTAACTTTGTTTGCACTAATGAGCGTATTTTTGTCACCACCGACACCAGCGCTGGGGCTGATGTCGACATCAAACTCAAATCTAGTGTTTTCTTGGCGTTGTTTCAAGGAGAAGATTTAACTGAATTACTCCGACAAGACAAAATCATTATTCATGGTGATGTAAAAACCGCACAACTACTGGTTGATCTGCTTCAACAAATTGACATTGATTTTGAAGAGATATTATCTAAATACACTGGCGATATTGTTGCTCATCAGGTAGGTAAACTGGCTAAAAATTTTAAAGCCTCTAACAATCCACTAGAGACAATCAAAAACGAGATAACCACCTTGTTTGTTGCGCCGTCAGAATCCGTCCTATTTAAAAACAAAGGGTCTTAGATCGTGCGCAGCTTCATACGATTTGTTGGTATTTCTCGTGTTTTAATGCGCTACCGCCTAGACTCTCTGGTCTTGTCTACACCTTTATTAAAAAGCTTTAAACCGCTTTTGTATTTAATTCCTTGGCATTATTTCCCAGTCAAACAATACACGCGAGGTGAACGCATTCGCCTAGCGCTAGAAGAGTTGGGGCCAATCTTTATTAAATTTGGACAAACGCTTTCTACTAGGCGAGATCTGTTGCCAGACGACATTGGTGATGAGCTGGCAAAATTGCAAGACAGTTGCCCCGCCTTTGATTCGACTGAGGCCAAACGCATGATCGAACAATCTCTGGGTGACAGTACACAGAATTTATTCAAACAATTTGATCAAGCGCCACTTGCTTCAGCCTCTATTGCTCAAGTACATACGGCCATTACTCACAATGGTGACGCCGTTGTGGTGAAGGTGGTGCGTCCTAATATTGATCAGACCATCAAACGTGATGTTGCACTGATGTATGCTCTGGCTAAGCTGATTGGCAAACACCCGCTCAGCGAAAAGGTGCGGCCTTTGGAGATTGTCGCAGAGTTTGAGACTATTATCTTAAACGAGCTAGACATGCTTAATGAGGCCAACAACGCCGCTCAACTACGCCAGAACTTTCAAAACTCAAACCTGCTTTATGTACCAAAAGTACACTGGGATCTATGTAGCGAAAATGTACTCACCACCGAACGAATTTACGGCACACCTGTTGGTAATATCGAACAATTAAAAGCCGATGGGGTTGATCTCAAAAAATTAGCCGAAGAAGGGGTTGTTATCTTTTTTACTCAGGTATTTAAACACAATTTTTTCCATGCCGATATGCACCCTGGCAATATCTTTGTCGGTCACGATGGCAACTATATTGGCGTTGACTTTGGTATTATGGGCACGCTAAACGAGGCAGACAAAGACTTTCTTGCCGATATCTTTTTAGCTTTTTTTAACCAAGACTATCATGGTGTGGCTAGCGCTTATATTGAATCAGGCTGGGCAAGTGCTAGTACCGATGTGGTGGCCTTTGAGCAAGCCATTGGCAGAATCTGTGCGCCAATGTTTGAAAAATCTCTAGGGGAAATATCCTTTGGACAAGTGCTCATGGACTTGATGGCAGAGGCGAAAAATTTTGACATTACTGTGCAGCCACAACTGTTATTATTAGACAAAACCTTATTAAACATTGAAGGCCTGGGTAGACAGCTTTATCCGCAATTAGATTTATGGGCAACAGCAAAACCTTTTTTAGAAGACTTAGTTAAAGAAAAATATAGCATGAAAAATACATTTGAAAAACTCAAAGAACAAGCGCCTCAGTTGCTAAAAGACATTCCAGAATTACCAGCGCTAACGATTAACGCTCTAAAACAGCTTGATAAAATGAAAAACATGTCTAGCCTATATGCCCAGCAAACAGACTCGATCGTCAAACAACTAAAAGACAACGCCAACAAACAAACCTCAGCTATTTTTGCAGGGGCGCTAATCATACTCTCAGGTGTTTTGGCCACCAACGATCTATGGCTGCCTAGTGGTGTTAGCGCCCTGGTCGGTTTGGTGTTCTGGATCAAGTCTAGATAACATTTTCTTTTTGCCTGTTTTCAGGTAAAATTACCACCTCGATATGTTTGGTCGCAAAGCATATCTTTTATATGGCACCCAATTGGTGGGTGTTTTTTTATTTTTTGGAGAAGTACAAAATGAGCATGACAATTAATGCAACAGCAAGAGACGACCAGGGCAAAGGTGCGAGCCGCCGCCTGCGTCGTGAAGAAAAAGTACCTGCTATCGTTTACGGTGCGGGCAAAGAACCTAGTGCAATTTCACTAAACATACACGAGATCACACATCTATTAGAAAACGACGATGCTTACACATCCGTTTTAGACCTGTCGATCGATAAAAAAGTAGAACCGGTTATTGTAAAAGACTTACAACGCCATCCTGCTAAAAACTGCGTTACTCATGTTGACTTATTACGCATCAACATGAAGCAAGCAATTGTTACCAGTATTCCACTAAACTTTACTGGATCTGACGATAACGAAGCACTTCGTCTTGGCGCTATTCTTAACCAATTTATTACTTCGGTTGAGGTTTCTTGTTTGCCAGCAGACATGCCAAATGGTATTGATGTTGATATTAGCAACCTTGCTATGGGTGAACACATCAGCCTTACTGGTCTTGACATGCCAAAAGGCGTAACACTGACTGCGCTAACACATGGCGACATTGAAGCGCATGACCAAAGTGTTGTGGCCGTTCAAGAGCCTAAACTAATGGCTGAAGAAGTTGAAGAAGAGATTGTTGAAACTGAAGGCGAAGGCGGCGAAACTGCTGAAGGCGGCGACGGTGAAGGTGACGCTGAACAAGGCGGCGACTCAGATTCAGAATCTTAATTTGATTTAACCCATTATGGCGATTAAACTGATTGTTGGCCTGGGCAACCCGGGCAAAGACTATCAGCCTCATCGCCACAATGTTGGCTTCTGGTTTTGTGATGCGCTGGCGCATTTATACTCAGGCAATTTCAAAAAAGAAACCAAGTTTTTTGGCGAAGTAGCGCAAATTAATGTTGCGGGTTCAACCCTACGCTTGTTAAAGCCGAGCACCTACATGAATCGTTCGGGTCAGTCGATTCAGAGTATTGCCAAATTCTATCAGATTAACGCTGATGAAATTTTAGTGGCGCACGACGAATTAGACCTTAACCCTGGTGTTGCTAGAATCAAGTTTAGTGGCGGCCATGGCGGGCACAATGGCCTTAGAGATACAATTAAGGCGCTAAGTAGCAATGATTTTTACCGACTAAGAATTGGTATTGGTCACCCGGGTGACAAGTCTCAAGTGGCGGACTTTGTTTTACATGCGCCCAACAAATCAGAACTTGAACCAATACAAACAGCTTTAGTTGATTCGCTAAACGTTATTGAACAAGTTGTTAGGGGTGAGATTGAGCCCGCTATGAAGACTTTGCATACACAAGGATAAAAATGGGATTTAAATGTGGTATTGTTGGCTTGCCCAACGTTGGAAAATCAACCCTTTTTAACGCACTAACTCAAGCAGGTATTGAGTCAGCCAACTACCCATTTTGCACCATTGAGCCAAATGTAGGCATTGTGCCGATTAACGATAAACGCCTACAACAACTGGCTGATATTGTTAATCCAAAAAAAATCCTGCCGACCACCATGGAGTTTGTTGATATTGCTGGCTTAGTTGAAGGTGCGTCAAAAGGCGAAGGGCTGGGCAATCAGTTTTTAACCAATATTCGTGAAACCGATGCCATTGTACACGTGGTGCGCTGTTTCGAAAACGAAGACATTGTGCATGTAGCAGGCAAGATATCGCCACTGGACGATATTGAGATCATCAATACTGAATTGGTTTTATCTGATTTAACCACGGTTGAAAAACTTTACCAAAAAGCCATTAAAAACACCAAGTCTGGCCAAAAAGATGGCTTGCCACTTAAGGCTTTATTAGAAAGAATTTTGCCTGTACTTGAGTCTGGCGAAAGTGTACGAACACTGTCTTTTAATGATGATGAGTTTAACCTACTTAAAGGGTTTCAACTATTAACCATCAAGCCTGTGCTCTACGTGGCTAATGTCAGCGAAGAAGGCTTTAACAATAATCCGCATCTGGACGCTGTTACCAAATTTGCAGAAACTGAAGGTGCACAAGTGGTGGCAATTTGTGCTGATATTGAAGCTGAAATCTCTGAGCTTGACCTTGAAGAAAAGCAAGAGTTCCTATCTGAGATGGGTCAAAGCGAATCTGGCCTTGATCGCTTAATTAAATCTGGTTATAGTTTACTAGGGTTACAAACTTACTTTACTGCTGGCGTTCAGGAGGTGCGAGCCTGGACCATTAATATTGGCGATAGCGCACCCCAAGCAGCAGGTAAAATTCATGGTGACTTTGAAAAAGGTTTTATTCGTGCCGAAACTATTTCTTTTGATGATTTTATTCAACAGGGTGGTGAAAAAGGCGCTAAAGAAGCTGGAAAACTACGCTCAGAAGGTAAGGACTACATTGTTCAAGATGGTGATGTGGTACACTTCTTATTTAATGTTTGACACCCAATAAACTTCAAGCCAATGATCGCAAAAAAACAAACCAAACTACTTATTATTCTCGATGGCTGGGGGCATTCTGATGTTGTTGAAAACAATGCTATTGCTCAAGCGCAAACCCCTGTATGGGACAAGTTTAACGAACAGTTCCCGCATTCATTAATTAGCACCAGTGGTAAAGAAGTTGGCCTGCCAGGGGAACAAATGGGCAACTCAGAAGTTGGCCATCTAAACCTAGGTGCGGGCCGTGTGGTTAAACAAGACTTTACTCGCATTCACAATGAAATTGAAGATGGTGATTTCTTTAGAAATCCAATTTTAAAAAACACTCTAGAGTACGCCAACGACAATAACAAAGCCGTTCATATTATGGGTTTATTGTCTGATGGCGGCGTACACTCACATGAAGAACAAATCCACGCCATGCTGGAAATGACCAAAAAACGCAATTGCAAAGAAGTGTACTTACACATTTTTGTCGATGGTCGAGATTGTGCGCAAAAGAGTGCTAAAAAATACATTCAAACCCTTGAAGACAAAATCAGCGAGCTTGGTGTTGGTGAAATTGCCAGCGTCATTGGTCGCTACTTTTCGATGGACAGAGACAACCGTTGGGCACGTATACGTTGTGCTTTTGAGCTCATTGCCAAAGGCAAAGGTAAGTTTTTAGCGCAGTCTGCAACAGAGGCTATAGACATGGCTTATGAGCGTGGTGAAACCGATGAGTTTGTTCAATCCACCGTCATTAAAGCCCCTACCAAAATTAAAAAAGGTGATGTGCTTATCTTTATGAACTATCGTGCAGACCGAGCCCGACAAATCACTCAGGCGTTTTTTGATGAAAATTTCCAAGGCTTTTCACGTGGAACCTTTGTGCCAACTCAGTTTATCTGTCTAACTGAATACAAAAAGGACTTTAATTTACCAGTGGCCTATCCTTCAGCCAAGTTAAACAACGTTTTGGGCAAATACTTATCCAATCTTGGCATGACTCAGCTCAGAATTGCTGAAACTGAAAAATATGCCCACGTCACTTTTTTCCTTAATGGTGGTGTTGAGCGTCCTTTTTATGGCGAAGATCGTGTTCTCATTCCCTCGCCCGATGTTGCTACTTACGACCTAAAGCCAGAAATGAGCGCCTTTGAACTGGCAGACGAGCTGGTTGAACATATTGAAAGTCAGAAATATGATTTAATTATTTGTAATTTTGCCAATACCGATATGGTCGGCCATTCTGGTAAATTAAACGCTGCCATCAAAGCAGTTGAAGCGGTTGATGCCTGCCTAGGTATCGTATACCAAGCCATGAATGAAATTGGTGGTGAAATACTCATCACTGCTGATCATGGTAATGTCGAACAAATGGTTAACCCTGAGACCGGTGAAGTGCACACTGCGCATACCAGTAACTTGGTGCCACTGCTTTTTGTTAGTGACCGCACCGCTACAATCGCAGAACCGGGCGTAGGTGCATTATCTGACATTGCACCAACATTACTAACAATGATGGGCGTCGAACAGCCTGATGAGATGACAGGCTCGAGCTTATTAACTTTTAACGAATAATTTTTATATAATTGAATTTAAAAACAGGAGAGAAAAATGAAACAATCTAATTTTATCGCACCTTCTATTTTGGCTGCTGACTTTGCCAAACTAGGCGAAGAAGTGGACAATGTTCTAGCCGCTGGCGCAGATATCGTGCACTTCGATGTCATGGATAACCACTACGTGCCAAACCTAACAATTGGCCCAATGGTGTGTGATGCGCTTAGAAAGCACGGCGTAACTGCACCAATTGATGTTCACTTAATGGTAAAGCCAGTTGATAGAATTATTCCGGATTTTATTGATGCGGGCGCCTCTTATATTACTTTTCACCCAGAGGCTTCAGAGCATATTGATAGGTCACTGGCTATGATTAAAGAAGGCGGTTGTAAAGCTGGTCTAGTGTTTAACCCTGCTACACCACTACACGTACTAGACAACGTTATGGACAAGTTAGACATGATCTTATTAATGTCGGTTAACCCTGGCTTTGGCGGTCAAGCTTTCATTCCGCACACGCTAGAAAAATGTCGTCAAGTGCGTCAATTGATTGATGCTAGTGGCAGAGACATCCGTTTAGAAATTGACGGTGGCGTTGGCCCTGCAAACATTCGTGAAGTAGCAGAAGCAGGTGCAGATACATTTGTAGCAGGCTCTGCAATCTTTAACACGGATGACTATAAAGCAACTATTGATACCATGCGCGAGGAATTAGCAAAAGCATAGCGATTAACTTGCGCATAGGCTTGTCGTAGCAGCATCGCTTCGGTATAATGATGCGTTTTACGATTTTAGTTACTTTTAAGCAATAAAAAATCAAAAAGTTGAGTTGGGCGTCCAGTTTCGATAATGGACGCCCAACTTGTTTTAATGTATCACACAACTTGGCATGTTAGTCAGGGTGCCCTTTTGAAAAATAAAGGGTTGGCTGGCAGGAGTTGTGGAAGAAAGAAGCAGACAAAATGTCGGCATTCTTTATTAACCCCGGAGAAAATATTATGGCAAAAACGTCCATGAAAAAAATGTTAGAGGCTGGTGTACACTTTGGTCACCGTAGCCGTTTTTGGCACCCAAAAATGGAGCGCTACATCTATGGCACTCGCAATGGTGTGCATATCATCAACCTAGAAAAAACCCTACCAATGTTTAACGATGTATTAAATTTTGCATCGAAAACAACGGCAGCAGGTGGATCAATTTTATTTGTAGGCACTAAAAGAGCGGCTAGCGACATCATAAAAGAAGAAGCAATTCGTTGTGGCATGCCATATGTTAATCACCGTTGGTTAGGCGGCATGATGACTAACTACAAAACTATTAAAGCCTCTATTAAGCGCTTAAAAGACCTTGAATTTTTAGCAGAAGAAAATTTTGCTCAATTCGGCAAAAAAGAAGCACTAATGATGACGCGTGAAATGGAAAAATTAGAACGCAGTTTAGGTGGTATTAAAGACTTAGGCGGTATTCCTGATGTGGTATTCGTTATTGACATTGGTCATGAAAAAAATGCGGTTAAAGAGGCACAAAAGCTTCACTTACCGCTCATTGGTGTCGTAGATTCTAACCACAATCCAGAAGGCATTGACTACGTTATCCCTGGTAACGATGATTCAATTAGAGCCATTGGATTTTACGCTCGTGAAATTGCCAATGCTGTTTTAGAAGCTAAAGCCGCTGCTGCGACACAAACAAAAGAGCCTGCGCCAGCTAAAAAAGCGCCAGCTAAAAAGCCAACTGTTAAAAAACAAGAGGCGCCAGCTAAAGAGTCGGCTGCCAAAGAAGCACCTGCCAAAGCACAGAAGCTAAACAAAACAGCACTTAACGCAATGAAAAAAGCAGAATTGGCTGATTATGCACAAGCACAAGGTGTCAAGGTTAATGCCAGCGACACTAAAGCTCAAATGATTGACAAGCTCGCATAAATCAAGCACATATAAAAAACGCCTTCTGTCAACAGGAGGCGTCATACACACAGGAGATACTTATGGCAATTACAGCCGCTTCAGTTAAAGAACTAAGAGAAAGAACCGGTGCAGGCATGATGGACTGCAAAAAAGCCCTTACAGAAACCAATGGCGACATGGAGGCAGCAATTGACCTGATGCGTACATCAGGCGCAGCTAAAGCCGCTAAAAAATCAGGCCGTGTTGCAGCAGAAGGCCTGGTCAAGGTTAACATTAGTGACGATGGTAAAACAGCAACTATTCTAGAGGTTAACTCTGAAACAGACTTTGTTACTAAAGGTGATGCCTTTGTTGATTTTGTTGATACACTAGGTGCATTAGCATTAAAAACCACACCTGCCAATATTGATGAATTTTTAACACAGACTCTCGACAACGGCGATTCATTAGAAAAAGCCAGAGAAGCTATTGTTGCCAAAGTAGGTGAAAACGTTGCGATCAGACGCGTACAAACCGTGACGGTTGATACTGGCGTTATCGGCGCCTACAAACACGGCGAGCGCATTGCTGTTATCGCTGTACTAGAAGGTGGTGATGAAGCCTTAGCTAAAGATGTTGCAATGCATGTTGCAGCAACGCGCCCTGAGTGTATTACTGAAGACGAACTATCTGATGATATTTTAGAAAGAGAAAAAGCAATTTTTGTTGAACAAGCTAGAGAATCTGGCAAGCCGGACAATATCATTGAAAAAATGATCGTTGGTCGTATGAAAAAATTCGTTAATGAGGTAACGCTTTATGGTCAAGCTTTTGTTAAAGATCCTGAGACAACGGTAGGCGCACTTGTTAAAGCAAACAACGCCGAAGTTAAATCTTTTATTCGCTTTGAAGTGGGTGAAGGTATTGAAAAGGTAGAAGAAAACTTTGCTGATGAAGTAGCAGCCCAAATGAAAGGCTAACGCAAAACTTAAGCAAATAAAAAAGGCGCGAAAGCGCCTTTTTTTTGGGAAAATCCTTTTATAAGGATTCCCAATAATCATGATGCCAAACAACATCGCCATTTTTCTTAATCGTAATTTCATTACAATATTGATCAGCACCGCGCGCTTCCATATGCCTTACTTTTTGGTGGCATTGCTCAACATTTTCACATACAAACGTACCTGACAACGTATCTGAATCAATATTCATTATAATACGGTCTGCTGCTGTTACGTTCATCGTTATAGACATAAGCCCTGGCCACAATATCAATGCGAAAGACATACTGGTTATTTTTGAAATTAAAGCGTTCATACAACCTCCAGTAAATAATAATATAAAGGCCGCAAGTAATACGGCCTCAAAATCAACACAATATTTATTTAGTCGATAACATTGCTCATCTCTTCTAGCATCCAACGAGGATCCATAATGTTGTATGGGTTGTATCCAAAGATACCGTTGTCTTGAGTATAAGCCATTCTTGTTTGTGGCTGTTGCATAACAACTAAAGCGGCTGGCGTTGCAGTAGACTCTACAGTTGGTGCAACCATGTCGTTATTCCAGTCGTATGTGTTTGGATGAAAATCAGCCAAAGCTGATGTAGCAGCTACCAATGTAGCAATTGTTATTAATGTTTTCATAATATTTCCTTGTATAAGTATATGTCCCCAAGATACATATTATGTTGTTTGTGTATAAAAAAGCCACTCCGAAGAGTGGCTTTTTAGCTTTGCTTTTTAATGATCTAAGCCAGGCTTAGCCCACTAAATAATGCTAGCGAGGTTAAGTAATCAATTACTTAGCTACTTCAGTTGAAGTTGCAGTACCTGCAGCTTTAGCATCTGCATAACCTTTAGCGTAAGCGTCAGCTTGTGCCTTAGCGAATGCATCTGCTTGACCTTTAGCGTAAGCGTCTGCTACACCTTTAGCGTTAGCGTCAGCAACACCTTTAGCAGAACCGTCAGCAGCGCCAGAAGCGTTAGTGTCAGTTGTGTTCTTAGTGTCAAACTTAAGACCGAAATCAGTGTTGTTTAACCAGTTGTTACCACCCTTGAATGGACCCCAGTTAGAAGCACCGTTGAAAGGACCAGCGTTAGAACCACCGTTGAATGGACCCATGTTGTTACCACCAGAGAAAGGACCCCAGTTAGAACCACCGTTCATTGGACCAAAGTTAGAACCTGAATCGAAAGGACCCCAGTTGTTAGAACCGTTGAATGGACCCCAGTTAGAGTCGTTGTTGTTACCAAAAAAACCAGCAGAAGCTGATGTAGCAGCTACTAAAGTAGCGATAGCGATAATTTTTTTCATGTTAATCTCCTAGATTAATTATTTTTAAATTTAACACACTCATTATTGAGAGGTTTTAAGTATCAGACTTGAGCCGTCTTGATAGGTGTGCATTATACATTAACTATATTAGAAGTCAATTATATTCTAATATTAATTTGCAAAATATTCACAGCAACCCTTAAAACCATTGATATTAATGACTTTATTAAAATTTAAAAATATTGAAAATAATGAAAACGACCTAAAAAATAGCTGAAAAATGATCAAAAGCAGCTAAACTCCAGGTGAAAACACTTCAATTTAAAGGTCTTAAAGGTCTATTAATGGGTGTTTTGGTTAAAAAAGATCCAACTATAGGGTGTCATTTAAAAAATTTTATAAAAAATGAATCTCCCCTTTAAAAAGATATTGTTTTTCGAAAAGCCATAACAATTAAATTGGTTTTTTTTGTTTAGGGCAATAAAAAACCAGCGCAAAGGCTGGTTTTTACCGTCATGTTTTTAAGTTGTTAGTTTAATTGTCTATTTTTTGTGTTGATGAAGCGGCGGGTGAAAGTGCATAGCCTTGCTTGCCATAAATAGCACCCCTATCACCAAAAATATCATTTGTGTGTTGTGAAGCGTGGTCTCTCAATACTCTACCAACACCAAACGTTTCTGCCTTGGCACGCGCATAACCTTCTGACAAACCAAAAGCTGCAAAATCGTCAACAACAAAGGCTTTGTCCTGATCGCCCGTGTCTTTTATGGTGGAGGCAAAGTCAGTTTCTGTTAACCAATTAGAAGGTCTTATTCTATTATGAATTTCAGGAATGGTGTTACTGACTTGAAACCTTGGGTCTTTCCGATATTTTATAAGCGTTTTAGGACGTGCACCATAACGACTTAAATTAGCCGCATCGTTTCTAGGGCTCCAGTTTCCACCAGTACCAAAAGGATTCCAATTAGAATTGTTGCTCCAAGGTGATTGATTGTTGTATCCGGTGCCCGTACCAAATGGCATCCAATTAGTGTTACTTCCACCCCAAAATGCACTAGCTGTACTTGAGGACAATATTAATAAAACAGGTAAAAACTTCATTCTTCTCAGGATTAGGTTAAATCTGCTTTAAATTATACAATACAAAAATAACAAGTAAAAATAAAAATGGTGCCGATGGCCAGAGTCGAACTGGCACGAGCGTAGCTCACTACCCCCTCAAGGTAGCGCGTCTACCAATTCCGCCACATCGGCAATAAGGTCTAGAGCTTACTCGTTGGGAATGTCGCTAATTTTAGTGTCGATCATAGGTACGTCTGATGGGGCTACTGGCTCTATCACAACGGTATCCATAACACTTTGTGGCTCATCTGCTGTACTGGATTCATTGGTTGCTAAATAAGCCAGCGTTAAACTGGTTAAAAAGAAACCAGTAGCAACACCTGCTGTTAGCTTGTACAAAAAAGAATTGGCGCCGCGTGCACCAAATACAGAACCTGCCGAGCCCGCACCAAAAGCAGCACCTGCGTCTGCACCCTTGCCATGTTGCATTAAAATTAATGCAACCAAGCCCAGTGCCAGCAACACATGAATAATAAGGATAACTTGAAATGACATAACTAGCCCGCTTTACAAATACGCAAAAAATCTTCTGCTTTAAGCGATGCGCCACCAATCAAGCCACCATCAATATCTTCACAGGCAATAAGTTCTTCAGCGTTCGCAGGGTTCATGCTGCCGCCATAAAGAATAGGCGTTGATTGAGCAATATCACTGTCGTGGTCTGCCAACAGACTACGAATAAAAGCGTGTGTGTCTTGCGCTTGCTCTGGCGTAGCAGTAACACCTGTGCCAATTGCCCAAACTGGCTCATAAGCCACAATAATGTTTTTAAATGCCTCAACACCTACGCGATCAATCACTGCGTTAATTTGACGAGAAACCACGGCCTCAGTGTTGCCCGACTCTCTCTCTTCTAGCAGTTCGCCAATACAAAATAGTGGGGTTAGGCCATTGTCTAATGCCACCTGAACCTTTTCAGCCACAACATCATCAGTCTCACCATATAGACTTCTGCGCTCTGAGTGGCCAACAATAACATACTGAACACCAAAATCTTTAATCATGTCTGCACTAACTTCACCAGTAAAGGCGCCAGAAGCATTTACATTAAGATTTTGTGCACCCACCTGTAACTGAGAGTGTGTGGCCAAGGCCTCAACTTCTGATAAATAAGGAAAAGGTGCACATACAATTACCTTTGATTGAACCTCTGCCATACCGGCTAGAATACCGGTTACTAAATTGCTAACTGACTCTTTAGAGCCATTCATTTTCCAGTTGCCTGCAACGATTGTTTGACGCATAATATTGTTTACTATAAAAAAACAAGCAATGTTACGCTATTTGGCTATAAAAATCAATCAGTGCTTTGATTTTGAGCCAAAATAAAGCGCCAAAGAAACCATTAAAATACCAAGAGAAAAATACACCAAATCAAGCGCACCGGTAAAGCTCATTGATAGTGATACCTCAAAAAACGTCACTACTAAAATCATCAAGATCACTTTGGCTAATTTTGATTTAAGGTCATCCAGGGAATTAATCACCAACACTTTAGAGGATTGTCCGCTGTCTTTTGCTACATCAATATCACTAATAAACAACTCGTACAAGCCTAGGGAAAAAATCATTAGAATCGTTGCCAACAAAAAACCATCAATAGCGCCAACCGTATGGGCCACCATCTCAATTTTCAACGCTTTTCTTTCTTCACCTGATGCACCCATGTAATCACCAGCATGTGACAGCAAACTGGCAACATCAAGCGCAGTAATGACAAACAAAAGTAGTGACAACAACGCTGAAGATATAACAGCCACCAAAACCATGTGGCGAGAATTCCACAACAGCTTTTCAAAAATCTTCTCAACCAACCCCATTTGTACAACTCCTGTGCAAAAACTAAAGCTTTAGTATATCATTATTAATTTTAATTTAAACCCAATATTAAGATAGAAAATAGTGGAAATATTTACACTTATTTCTTTTTTCTTTGCTAGATAAAAACCTATGTCAAAAACCTGGGAAAAATGCCTCAACACCTTAAAAGACACTTTGCCACTGGCGACCTTCAGTGTTTGGGTACAGCCCTTAAAGGCTATCGAAGATGAGACCAATCTTTCGCTCTTGGCACCAAGTACGTCGGTTAAAAACTACATTAACAAAAACTTAAAACAAGAAATTAAAAGTGCCGTTGCACAACACAGTAAAAATCTTAAAATTTATATTGGTGTTTCAACGCAACCAACAGCCGAAGTTAAAGCTCCAAAACAACACAGCACGCCACTATTTCCAGAATATACCTTTGATCACTTAGTGCTAGGTAACGCCAACCAAATGGCCTACGGCGCCACTCGACAAATTGCTGAAAACATCAAAGCCTCGCCTTACAATCCTTTTATTATTTATGGTGGGTCTGGCCTTGGAAAAACCCATTTAATGCAGGCTGCAGGTCATTTGGCCAAAGAAAAAAATCCAAACGCAAAGGTAATTTATGTGCCACTCATGGATTTTGTTAGGAACATCACCACCAGTTTGCGCCACAACACCATTGAAGACATCAAGGCTTATTATCAATCAGCAGACTTGCTGTTGGTTGATGACATCCATCTAATTGCAGGAAAAGAAAAATCACAAGAAGAATTTTTTCATATTTTTAACTTTTTGTTTAACACCAAAAAACAGATTATTTTTACTTGCGACCAACCACCTAAAAATATTCGCTCATTAGAAGAACGTTTAAAAACAAGATTTTCTCAAGGTTTAAACTTGCATTTAACGCCGCCAGAATTAGAAATGCGCGCGGCAATTTTATTAAAAAAAGCACACAATGATAAAATCAACATCAACTTAACAGAAGACACCGCCTTGTTTATTGCTGGACACATTACTTCAAATGTTAGGGACCTTGAAGGCGCGCTACTAAAACTCAAAGCCTTTGTTGACTTCTCTAAAATTGACCACTCATTTATCTCTAAAGAAGTTGTTGAAAGTGCATTGGGGGACCTAATTAAACCCCAGGTTAAAAACATTGACATTAACGACATACAAAAAGAAACAGCAAAACATTACGCTATTACTGTTTCAGATTTAAGCTCAAAAAGTCGAAAACAACACACAGTTTTGGCTAGACAAATGGCTGTTTTTATCGCTCATGAGCTCACCACCCTATCTTTAACAAAAATTGGAAAACATTTTGGAAACAGGGATCATTCCACCGTTCTACACAGTATTGATAAAATAGAGAAAAAACTACTAGAAGAGGCGTCAACAAAGAATGACTACGATTTAATTAAACTAAAATTAGCTAACTTATAAACACTATACACAAACAGTTATCCAGCTAATTGTCGATAACTTTAATAACTTAACAAATCCACAAAATTTATAAACATAACCACTTGATTTTTACATAAAATGGTTAGCTACTATCAACAACTTAACAAACTGTTTTTTAAAGAAAAAGATTAGTTATTAACAAAATAAATGTCACTAATAATAACAATAATTATTTAATAAAAAGGATTTTTTGATGAACACACAATTAACCGTTAGGGAATTACTAGAACCATTACAAACAGTTATTGGTGTTGTTGAAAAAAAACAAACACTACCAATTCTTTCACATGTATTGATTCAATTAAAAAATAATCAGCTGACTTTAACAACAACAGACATGGAAATAGAATTGCGTGCTTCGCATTCTATTAATACACAAGAAGAAATTAGTTTTACTGTTTATGCAAAAGATCTAATTGATATTATTAGAAAACTACCAGAAGAAACAATTATTCAATTTATCATTGAAGAAACTAAAGTTTATATCAAAACTAATAACAACTCTTTTGAGCTTAACGCGTTTAATCATCAAGATTTTCCTTCCTTACCTAAAATTGAAAACTCTGATGTTATTAAAGTTAAACGTAATGCATTAAAAGCACTCATTGAAAATACTTCTTTTTCAATGGGTAATCAAGACATTCGTGCTTATTTAAATGGTCTGTATTTTGAAGTCGATCAAGATAGTATTACTGTTGTGGCAACTGATGGTCACCGTTTGTCAATTGGTGAAATTAAACAAAGTAACAATTTAGAAAACAAAAAAACCGTTATTCTTCCAAGAAAAGCAGTGTTAGAACTTACTAAGTTACTCAACAAAAATAAACATGAAGAGGTTGATATTCACCTCTCGGAAAATTATTTTTATTTGGTTAGTGATAATACGACAATTATTAGTCGACTAATTGATGGTAATTTTCCAAATTATGCGCAAGTCATTCCGACAGATTATGAAAATACAATTGTGATTAATCGACAAGAGTTTTTAAACAGCTTGCAGCAAGCTTCTATTTTTGTTGAAGAGCGCACTAAAGGGGTTAAACTAGCTTTTAAAGATGCTCAACTTAATATTTTTTCTCATTCAGAAAGAGGACAAGCTAAAACACAAATTGCCATTAAAAATTTCGATAAAGAGATTGAAATTGCTTTTAATATCCATTATCTAATTTCTATTTTAGAAAAACTAACCACAGATGAAATTAACATGGTGGTACCTGGCGGTGAAAACCAATCTTGCTTATTAAGCAGTATTGATGATGAAACCTATCAATATGTTGTTATGCCAATGCGAATTTAATTTATTGATACTTAGGTCTTTATATGGCTGTTATTGATAAATTATCTATTCACCAGTTTCGTAATTTAACCAATCAATATCTCACTCCTTCCAAAGGGATTAATTTGTTTGTTGCTAACAATGCACAAGGTAAAACCAGTTTAATAGAAGCTATTTATTATTTAGGACATAATCGTTCTTTTAAAACAAAAATAATTAAAGAGGTTATTAGTTTTGATTGTGATCAATTTCAGATAAGCGCCCAAGTTGGCGATAGCAGAATAAAATTAGAAAAATCTAAAAATAAAAACACCATTAGTATTAACCAACAAAGGGTTAATAACACCTCTCAATTAAGTCAAATATTACCTACTCAAATCATCACACCAGACAAAGGATTTATTGTTAATGGGACACCTAAAAATAAACGCTCTTATTTAGATTGGGGTGTGTTTCACGTGAAACAAGACTCTGCTAAAACCTTTAAAACCTACAATAAAGTCTTAAAAAATATAAACATCCTATTAATAAATAATCAAGCAGAAGCACTAGATTTTTGGTTTTTAGAGTTAGCAAAAGTTTCAGCAGCGATTAACAAAAACCGACTAAATTATTTACAACAATTAAAACAAACCTCACTTTCTGAGCAATCAAAATCATTAGAAGTGTTAATTGATTCACTAGATCAATTTGATTATCAATTTTCTTCAGGCTGGCCAAAAGAAGTAGATGAAACCAACGAACAAAACATTTACCAATATTTAAACAAAAATAAACAAGCGTTGTTAAAAGCTAAATATTTAAATTACGGATCACACAAAGCCAATATTAATTTTATATTTAACAATAAAAAAGAATGTTTTTTATCAAGAGGCGAACAAAAAACGTTGTCAATTATTTTTTGGTTAACACAAGTGTTGTTATTGATTAATCTTAAAACAAAACCAATCGTTTTAATTGATGATTTATCTTCTGAATTAGACAGTAAAAAAATCAACATTATTTTGCAATTTTTACAAAGCCTAAAGGTACAGACTTTCATGACTGATATCGGTCATAATTTATCAACCCTTGACTCTGTTAATCCACTTGTTTTTCAGGTTGATAACGGTGTGATCAAACCACACGATTAATTTACTTAAAAAACAAAGCTAGTTTTCAAGATATCCCTTTAAAAACAACACAATCAAGATACACAATAATTTAAAAAAAATACCGATGAAAAGTCGATAATTGCGAGTGTCGTGGTATAATAAATTTATTTTTTTCAAGCACTTATGTCGGAAGATCAAACACAAGAATATCAAGCCTCCAATATTAAGGTTTTAAAAGGTCTAGATGCGGTTAGAAAACGCCCTGGAATGTACATTGGAGATACCGACGATGGCACCGGTTTACACCACATGGTATTTGAGGTGGTTGACAACGCAATCGATGAGGCTTTAGCAGGCCACTGTTCCAAAATTAACATTACCATTCATGAAGATCAATCAGTTTCTGTTTCAGATGATGGTCGTGGTATTCCAGTCGACATTCACCCAGAAGAAGGTGTGTCTGCTGCCGAAGTGATTATGACTGTACTTCATGCGGGCGGTAAATTTGACGACAACTCTTACAAAGTATCTGGTGGCTTACACGGTGTCGGTGTGTCAGTGGTTAATGCTTTATCCGAAACAGTCCACCTAACCGTTTATCGTGGTGGTGAGGTTCACGAACAAAGTTATACATTGGGTGTGCCAGATGCACCAATGAAGGTGACTGGTAAAACCAAACAAACCGGATCGGTTATTCACTTTAAACCAAGCCCTGACGTTTTTGCTATTACTGAGTTTAAGTACGACACATTGGCCAATCGTGTACGTGAGTTGTCATTTTTGAACTCAGGTGTTCATATTGAAATCGAAGAATTAGCAACTCAGCGTAAAGATGTATTTGAGTATGAAGGCGGCATTACCGCTTTTGTTGAACACCTAAACAAATCAAAAAATCCAATTCATAACGACATTATTGCTATTTCAGCTGAGCGTGACGATATTGCTATTGATGTCGCCCTACAATGGAGCGATGCTTATCAAGAAAGCATTTATTGTTTTACAAATAATATTCCACAGCGCGATGGCGGTGCTCACTTGGCTGGCTTTAGAGGGGCGTTAACACGAACACTCAATAATTACATTGACAATTCTGGCATGGCCAAGAAAGAAAAAGCCTCGATTACGGGTGAAGACACACGTGAAGGGCTAACAGCCATTGTTTCAGTTAAAGTACCGGACCCTAAATTTTCATCACAAACTAAAGACAAGCTGGTTTCATCAGAGGTGCGCGCTCCTGTGGAGTCGGCCTTGAATGAAAAACTGGGTGATTATTTATTAGAAAATCCAAACGAAGCAAAAATCATTGTTAGTAAGATTTTAGAGGCTTCGCGTGCTCGCGATGCGGCGCGAAAAGCCAGAGAGATGACCCGTCGTAAGGGTGCTCTCGATATCGCCGGCCTACCGGGAAAATTGAGCGATTGTCAAACCAAAGACCCAGCCGAATCTGAAATCTTCCTGGTGGAGGGCGATTCTGCGGGTGGCTCAGCCAAGCAAGGCCGTGATCGACGCACACAAGCAATTTTGCCACTCAAGGGTAAAATTCTAAATGTTGAGAAAGCGCGATTTGAAAAAATGCTCTCTTCTGCTGAAGTTGGCACACTGATTACCGCACTGGGTTGTGGTATTGGTAAAGAAGAATACGACATTGAAAAATTACGCTACCACAAGATTGTCATCATGACGGATGCTGATGTGGATGGCGCACATATTCGCACACTGTTACTCACTTTCTTTTATCGTTATTTGCCAGAGTTGGTTGAAAATGGTTATTTGTATATTGCTCAACCGCCACTATATAAGATTAAAAAAGGCAAACAAGAGCGTTATTTAAAAGATGATCAAGAGTTGAACGATTATTTGTTGCAAGAGGCGGTGAACGATGCACACTTATTTACCAATGCATCAGCGCCTGCTATAACTGGCATTGCTCTAGAGACCGCAGTTAAAGATTATTATCAAATTAATACAATCATCGAGCGCCTATCTAAAAAGTTTAACTTATCTTTAATGCGAGCTATTGCCAGCTCAGCACCACTTAAAAGCTTAAAAGACGGCAAAAAAATCAAAGATTGGTGCGCACAAATACAACAGTTATTAGCCCAAGACTTAACCCCGGCACAAAAACACACCGTTGTTTTTAATGACAAAACTAAAGAGGTAGAGCACACACTGTCTGTGTATGGTGTAGACACCGATACCGATTATTTAGGACAAGCCTTTTTTAGTTCTTCTGATTACAAAGCCATTGAAAAATTCTCAGAAAAAATTGAAAGTGTAATTAATGAAGAATCTTATGTTGAGAAAAAAGGCAAAGAAATCAAAGTTAAAAACTTTAACCAAGTGGTTAACTTTTTAATGGACGATGCCAAAAAAGGTCAGAGTTTCCAACGCTACAAGGGTTTGGGTGAGATGAACCCAGAGCAGCTTTGGGAAACCACAATGGACCCAGAAAACCGAATCTTACTTAAGGTGAAGATCGAAGATGCAATTGCTGCAGATGAAGTCTTTTCAACCCTAATGGGTGATGAAGTAGAGCCAAGAAGAAACTTTATTGAAGACAATGCACTTTCAGTCGATAACCTAGATTTTTAACCCATTATTACTATTTAACAAGGAGTTACATTATGTCAACAAAACATCCAGTCGTTTCAGTTACCGGTTCATCAGGTGCAGGTACTACTTTTGTAAAAAAAGCATTTGAGAAAATATTTGATCAAAAAAATCTCAATGTTTGTGTGGTGGAGGGCGATAGCTTCCACAAATTTGAACGCGCAGACATGAAGGTTGAAGTGGATAAATCACGTGCAGCAGGCAAAGTATTGACGCACTTTGCAGAAGACGCAAACCATTTTGATAAACTAGAAGCACTGTTTAAACAATATGGTGAAGATGGTACAGGTCAAAAGCGTTACTATATTCACTCTGACGAAGAGGCGGTTGAACACAATGCTCGTCTAGGGACTGACCTTAACCCGGGTCAGTTTACCCCTTGGGAAGATATTGAATCTGGTACAGATATTATGTTTTACGAAGGCCTTCACGGCGGTGTAAAAACCGATAATGCTGATGTTGCTGGCCAAGTTGATTTGCTAGTCGGTGTTGTGCCATCAGTGAATATTGAGTGGATTCAAAAAATCCACAGAGATACTTCTGAACGCCCTTACACGCCAGAACAAGTGACAGAAATTATTCTAGATCGTATGCAAGACTATGTTGAGTTTATCACCCCACAGTTTGACAACACACACATTAATTTTCACCGCATTCCATTAGTAGACACTTCTAACCCATTTAGTGGACAAGCAGTGCCTTCACCAGAGGATTCTTTGGTGGTTACCACGGTTCGCATTGATGGTGTTGATTTACAAGCGGTAGCCAATCAATTGCCAGCAGAAGCGATGGCATTTTTACAAAATGACAATACGCTAGTATACAAAGGTAGCTTTATGGTCGACGTGATGGACATCATGTTAACACCTATGATTGATGGGTTGATGGCCAATAAGTAAGCTCGAGCGATTTAAAACCTTGTTGATCTCTGTGGTCTAATCCTCAGAGGTTAACAAGGTTTTTTTATTGAGAGAAAACCATGCAAGCAAAACCTAAAAAACCCAGTTTTTCAGAATTTTTTGTCTACTGGTTAAAATTGGGTTTTATTAGTTTTGGCGGTCCTGCTGGGCAAATATCGATGATGCATCAAGAGTTGGTTGAAAAACGTCGCTGGATTTCCGAGCATCGTTTTTTGCATGCGCTAAATTACACCATGGTGCTACCTGGTCCTGAGGCACAACAGTTGGCTACCTATATTGGCTGGCTAATGTTTGGTGTAAGAGGTGGTGTTGTAGCCGGTGTATTGTTTGTTTTGCCGTCTTTATTTATTTTAAGTGCGCTCACGTGGGTGTATTTAACCTATGACGATGTCAGCGTAGTTTCTGGAATTTTGTACGGTATTAAACCAGCAGTAACAGCAATTATTTTGTATGCGGCTTATCGTATCGGCTCCAAAGCATTGTCTAATAACGTACTAAAAGTATTGGCAGTATTGGCTTTTATCGCTATATATCAATTTAGCATACCTTTTCCGTATATTGTTTTAAGTGCGGCTGCCATTGGTTATTTGGGTGCACAAATTTCACCTACTACTTTTAAGATGGATAAACACCATAGCGCTAGCCGAGCGACTTATGGTCCAGCATTAATTGATGATGATACGCCAGTGCCGGATCATGCAAAGTTTAATTGGAGTCGATTATTTGGCTTTGCTATAGTTGGTATTGGTTTTGGTTTGGCAGTAATAAGCTTATTAAATAACCCTGTATTAAACGACATGAGTGAGTTTTTCACCAAAGCAGCACTAGTAACATTTGGCGGTGCCTATGCGGTGCTTCCTTATATCTATCAAGGCGGTGTTGATCAATACGCTTGGTTATCTAGTGCACAAATGATGGATGGTTTGGCGCTAGGTGAGAGCACACCGGGGCCGCTGATTATGGTGGTGGCGTTTGTGGGTTTTGTGGGTGCATGGACCAAAGAAATATTTGGACCAGATGCTTTATTGGTAGCAGGTTTTGCAGGTGCATCAGTTGCCACCCTATTTACTTTCTTGCCATCATTTTTGTTTATCTTTTTGGGTGGTCCAGGGGTTGAGGCGACTAGGGGTGATCTGAAATTTAGTGCACCACTTTCGGCGGTAACTGCTGCAGTGGTAGGAGTAATTCTAAACCTAGCTGTATTTTTTGCAATGAATGTGATGTATTTAGAAGGCGGCAGTCTAGACTATATTGCGATTACAATTGGCGTGTTGGCCTTCATGGCAATGTACCGATTTAAGGTTGGCATTATGCCTGTTTTAGGCGTTTGTGCAGCGATAGGGCTGGGTTTAGTGGTATTTATTTAATAACAATATTAACCAATTTATTTGGCACCACAATCACTTTGACTATGTTTTTTCCTTTAGTAAACTTAGCTACGTTTTCATCGGCCAAAGCCCGATCTTCTACTTGTGATTTATCCATATCGGCATCCAGCATAAGCTTTGCGCGCAACTTACCGTTTACCTGAACAATAATTTGCACCTCGTCTTGCGCTAGCGCCGTCTCATCAACGATCGGCCAGGCCTCGTTAATAATAGCTGTCTCATTGCCCAATGCGTTCCATAAATAATGGCAAATATGCGGTGTGATAGGACTGAGTGCTTTTAAGATAACATTGATAGATTCAGCGCGTACTGCCATAGAGGATTCGTCAGTGGCGACAAATTTACCTAGTGTGTTACTAAGCTCCATTAAAGCGGCGATGGCCGTGTTAAAAGAGTATCTACGTGACATATCGTCTGTAATCTTTCCTAAAGTTTGGTGGGTTTTTTGACGAATAGCTTTTTGTTCTTTGTTTAGCGTATCCACTAAGAGTTTGCCGATGTTGTTTGATTTAGTGTCTTCAATAAAGCCACCTACCAAGCGGTAGATTTTGTTAACAAAACGATAAGAACCCTCTAAACCAGAATCACTCCACTCGAGATCCTGTGTTGGCGGCGCAGCAAATAAAATAAACAGCCTTACTGTGTCGGCACCATATTTGGTGATCATTTCTTGCGGATCCACTGTGTTGCCTTTAGATTTACTCATTTTGGCACCATCTTTTAGTACCATGCCTTGTGTTAGTAAATTTTTAAAAGGTTCGTCGTTTTTAATGAGCCCTTCATCACGTAATAATTTGTTAAAAAATCGTGCATAGAGCAGGTGCAAAATTGCGTGCTCAATACCACCAATATATTGGTCTACACCTTCTTTTAACCAATAGTCGGCGCGCCCATCCAGCATCGCATTGTCATTGTCTTTACAAGTGTAGCGTGCAAAATACCAAGATGATTCAAAGAAAGTGTCAAATGTGTCAGTTTCGCGCTGCGCCTTACCGCCACAATTTGGACAAGTGGTTTCGTAAAATTCTGGCATTTTTTTTATAGGAGAGCCCACCCCATCAAAAGCCACCTCTTCAGGCAAAGTAACAGGCAGGTCTTTTTCTGGTACTGCAACCGAGCCACAACTTGGACAGTTGATAATTGGAATAGGGCAGCCCCAATAGCGCTGTCGAGAAACACCCCAGTCACGCAGACGATAGTTGGTTTGTTTTTCGCCTAATTGCTTGTTGCTTAACTTGCTTGCAATCGCCTCGAAAGCTTGGTCGAAGCCTAAGTCGTTAAATTCACCCGAGTTAAACAATACGCCTTTGTCTGTAAATGCACCTTTTTCAAGGTCTAGTTCGCCGTCGACCGGTTTGATAACACCTTTGATGTTAATACTGTATTTTTTAGCAAAATCATAGTCTCGTTCATCATGTGCCGGCACACTCATCACCGCACCCGTGCCGTAACCCATCAGTACAAAATTAGCAATCCAGATTGGCACGGTTTCCCCGGTAATTGGGTGGATGCATTTAAGACCAGAATCCATGCCTTTTTTCTCCATGGTTTCCATAGCGGCTTCAGTGGTTTCCATGGTTCTGCACTCTTCAATGAAATCTTGAACGGCTTTATCATTTTTACTAGCCTCTAGTGCGAGCGGGTGTTCAGCGGCAACCGCCAAATAGGTTACACCCATTAGTGTGTCTGGTCGCGTGGTGTAGACTCTAAGTGGTTCTTCACCCTGCCTGGCAAAGTCGATTTCCAAGCCAACAGATTTTCCAATCCAGTTTTTTTGCATGGTTTTGACCGCATCTGGCCAACCTTCTAGTTTGTCTAGATCGGCTAAAAGCTCTTCTGCATAATCGGTAATGCGCATAAACCATTGTGAGATTTCTTTCTTTTCAATCAGCGCATCTGAGCGCCAACCACGCCCGTCAATCACTTGTTCATTGGCCAATACGGTTTGATCGACCGGATCCCAGTTAACAATGGCGTCTTTCTTGTACACCAAGCCTTTTTCAAATAATTTAACAAATAGCCACTGCTCCCAGCGGTAATATTTAGGGTGGCAAGTAGCAACCTCGCGAGACCAGTCATAGCCAAAACCAAGCTCAATCAGCTGATTTTTCATGTAATTAATGTTTTCGTAAGTCCAGTTGGCCGGCGGTACTTTATTTTTTAGTGCAGCGTTTTCAGCGGGTAAGCCAAAAGCGTCCCAGCCAATCGGCTGCATAACGTTTTTACCTTGCATTTTTTGATAACGAGAAATGACATCGCCAATTGAGTAGTTGCGCACATGGCCCATATGCAAGCGACCTGAAGGGTAGGGAAACATAGAAAGACAGTAGTATTTTTCTTTGGTATTGTCTTCAACAACTTCGAATGACTGATTGTCTAGCCAATATTGTTGTGCTTGCGCCTCAATGGTTTGAGCGTTGTATTCTGGATTCATAAGGTTTTTTTATTTATCTGTATCGATATCGCATTGTGATATCGCTGAGTTGAGCGCCAGAGTGCCAACCAACTCGTTGACGTTATTTAGTTTATTATCGATCAGGTATTGACTGATGCCGTCGTTAATTTTGTTACACACCAGTGGGTCATAAAACAGTGAAGTACCAATGCCAACAGCATCAGCGCCAGCAATAATAAATTCTAACGCATCATTAACCGTGGTGATGCCGCCTTGGCCGATAATCGGCACGTTGTGATGTTTGCTCACTTGATAGACCTGATGTACTTTTAGTAGAGCAATCGGTTTGATGGCAGGACCAGATAAACCACCTTGGTTGTTGCCAATGATCGGTGTACGAGTTTGAGTATCAATCGCCATCCCCATTAGCGTATTAATCACCGCTAAGCCATCGGTGCCCGCATCAATACAGCGCTGCGCACTATGAGCGATATCGGTTTGGTTGGGCGAAAGTTTAGTAATTAAAGGCTTGCTTGTATTTTGACGGCAAATCTCAACCACACGATAGGACATATCTGGGTCGTTGCCAAAAGCAACACCACCTTCTTTAACGTTCGGACAAGAGATATTGATTTCAATGGCATCAATATCCGTGTCATCAAAGCGCTTGGCGATTTCACCATAATCCTCAACCGACGAACCTGAAATGTTGATAATAAACCGGGTTTCGGTTTTGTCTAAATTGGGCATAATGTCGTTTATCACCGCATCGGCGCCAGGATTTTGCAAACCAATGGCATTAATCATGCCACTAGGGGTTTCCGTCACCCTGTGTGGAATATTGCCTAAACGAGGCTCTAAAGTGGTTCCTTTAAGACAGATGGCGCCCACATCTTGGTTAGAAAACCCTTGAATGCGCGTATATTCTTCCCCAAAGCCAACACAGCCGGAAAGTAAAACAATCGGCGAATCTAGTGACATCCCACAGAATTTGGTTTTTAAATTGCTATGCATAGAGCAGTATTATACATTTTTTGTTAAAATTATTCGTTATGAAAGGATTGTTTGTCAGTGGTAGTGGTACCGATGTTGGTAAAACATTTGTCGGTGCTCATATTATTAAAGCACTAAATGCTAAGCATAATGTTGTAGCACGAAAACCTATTGAGAGTGATTGCCTTAAAACAGCTGATGGACTAACACCAAAAGACTCGAAACTGTTAAATGACGCTTGTTTAAATCCAGAGCCGATTGAGACAGTATGCAGGTTTCAATTTGAGGCTTGTGTGAGTGGTGAAAAGGCTAGCGCCGAACAAGGCAGGGTTATTACACTGAACGATCTTGTTGATGCTTCACAGCCTGTGAGAGCATCAGACTTTGTTGTTATTGAAGGTGCGGGCGGGCTTTATTCTCCAATTGCAGAACAACTGCTTAATGCAGATTTGGCGTCAGCACTCGGGTTGCCCGTGGTGATTGTGGTTAAAGATGAGCTTGGTGCGATTAATCAGGCATTGCTCAGTTTGCGCGCAGCTAAGGAGCACAATTTTGATGTGACTATGTTGGTTTTAAACCAAATGAATGACAATGATTTAGATAATGCGCAAGCAATTAGGCGTTATACAGAAGCCAAGGTGGTGGTTTTTAACAAAGACAATCAGGGTGATTTTGCTAAGGTGGTGCTTGATTTAGTCAAGTAATGTGAGGTTGGGTTTTTGCTTATTATCCTGCTCAGGTGCTTTGACATCTGTTTCAAAAAACATGCCTTCACCATTTTCACCTGCGTAGATAGTCAATATAGCATCAATGGGCACACTAATGGTTTGAGATTGCCCATCAAAACGCGCCTTGAATGAAACAGTCTCATTGCTAATCACCAAAGCGCTGGTCGCTTCGTTGGCAATGTTAAGTACAATTTTCCCTTGCTGGATATAAGGACTTGGAACCACAACGCCTGCTTTTGAACAATCAACTAAGATGTGTGGCGTTAGCCCCGAATCCTCCATCCATTGATGATAGGCGCGAATAAGGTAAGGCGCTACCGAAACGACTGTCATAGGGCTTAGTTGTTGTATTCTTTCTCGCAGTCAGTTAAGCTTTCTTTAAAGCTTTCTTTGCTAAACAGTCGGTTGGCATAGGCATGGATTGGTTTGGCTTTTGCGCCTAAGTCAATCTCTAGTTTTTTAAATCGCCATAATAGAGGCGCTAAACAAGCGTCAACAATTGTCATGTCGTCGCTCTTAAAATAAGGCTGATAAGCAAACAAAGGAATCAGTTCAATAAGGCTACTCGATAGAATTTTTCTTGCTTCATTGGCTTCTTTTTTACTACCAGTTTGAATGGTGTTTGCTAGCTCATACCAACAGCCCGCAGCTCGAGTAAACCTAAAGATTAATAAGCGTTTTTCTGCTTTTTCGATAGGATCAACCGGCAACAAAGGTGGGAACGGGAAGCGCTCATCTAAGTATTCAGTAATAACCGATAAGTCATATAAAACCATGCCACGATCAAACAAAGTCGGCAAAGATTGACAAGGGTTAAGTTCTAAAATTTCTTCAGGCATTTGATCAACTTTTAAGTTAACCACCTCTCTTTCAATATTTTTTTCTGCCATAATGAAACGCACTACGTGTGATTCCATCTCCTCAGCAGAGGCGTAAAGTGTGGTTGAAGCCGGATTGGGTTTGGTTAGCATGGTCATTGTCCTTAAAAAATAAAAAACAGCACCCCTTTAAAAGAGGCGCTGTTAAATGTATTAACTAATTGTATCAGAAATTAGTGGCTAATTAGTCTTTAGCGCGCCATTTGCCATATTTCACATCTTTCCAATATTCTTTTTTCAGTAAATAAGAAAGGATGAACAAAATAAACAAAAAGCCCATTACTTTGTAGCCTAAATCAACGCGCACCAGTTTTGCAGGCTCGCCAACATAATCTAGGAAGTTGGTAATATCTCTAACGTCTTGATCAAAGTCTTCTGTTGACTTGTTTTGCTTAAGCTCCCATAAAACATCTGGCATAGAGGCGTTGACTAAAATCTTGTTATTGACACCAAATGGTCGAGAGTCATCTTTATAAAAGCCGTGTAAGTAAGTGTAAATCCAGTCTACGCCCTTAGAGCGAGCCACAAGTGACAAGTCTGGCGGCGTTGTGCCAAACCATTTTACCGCACCCTCTTCAGACATTGAAGAAGTAACCGTGTCTCCAATTTTTTCACCGTTAAACATTAGATTTTTTTCAACGTCAGCATCAGAAATGCCCAAGTCTTTACCAATGCGATTGTAGCGCATGAGCTCGATCGAGTGACAACCCGAACAGTAGTTCATAAACAAGTTGGCACCGTTTTGTAGCGATTTTTGGTCATTAATATCCGTGTTTGCAGGATCTAGAGCTACTCCGGAGCCAGCGGCTAACACGTTAAGTGAAATAGCCAAAACAGCTAAAACAGATGTTGTTGTTTTTAATAGTCTTTTCATTAGTTTACTCCGTTACTCGTGCAGGCACTTCTTTGGTTTTCCCGATAGAGGTAAACCAAGGCATCAAAATAAAGAAGCCAAAGTAGGCCACTGTAAAGATTCTTGCCAATAGTGCGTTAAGTTCTGTTACTGGCTGCATACCTAACCAACCAAGCACAATAAAGCTAATAACAAAAATAGCCAGTGCCGCTTTATAAGGCCACGAACGGTAGCGAATTGATTTTACTTTCGAGCGGTCTAACCACGGCAGCGCTAATAAAATCAACAAGGCTGCAAACATGCCAACCACGCCTGGGAATTGCGAACCAAACATTGGTGGAATTGCTCTTAATACCGAGTAGAAAGGCGTTAAGTACCATAGTGGCGCAATATGATCAGGTGTTTTAAGAGGGTTGGCCTCTACAAAGTTTGCGTGCTCTAAGAAGTAGCCGTTCATTGCCGGTGCAAAAAAGACAACTGCTGAGAAAATCATCAAGAACACCACCACACCAACAATGTCTTTCACACTATAGTATGGGTGGAAAGGAATACCGTCTTTTGGAATACCGTTCTTATCTTTGTTCTTTTTAATTTCAATACCGTCAGGGTTGTTTGAACCAACCGTATGTAGAGCAACAATATGTAGGAATACCAGTACCACCAGGATTAGTGGCAGTGCAATAACATGCAGTGAAAAGAAACGATTAAGCGCTGGATCGCCAACAGCGTAGTCACCTAAGATCCAAATCAATAAATCTGGACCAATAACCGGCACTGAGCCAAATAATGAAATGATCACTTGTGCGCCCCAGTATGACATCTGACCCCACGGTAATACGTAACCCATAAAGGCTTCAGCCATTAGTGCAATATAAAGAACCATGCCAAGAATCCAAATAAGTTCACGTGGCGCCTTGTAAGAACCGTACAACAATCCACGATACATGTGCAGGTAGATTACAACGAAAAATGCCGACGCGCCTGTCGAATGAAGGTAGCGAATCAACCACCCCCAATCTACATCACGCATAATGTATTCAACAGAGGCGAATGCATTGGCTGCATCTGGTTTAAAGTGCATGGTTAAGAAGATACCTGTTACGATTTGCATAACCAGAACCAGCATTGCTAAAGAGCCGAAGAAATACCAGAAATTAAAGTTTCTAGGCGTGTAATATTCAGCTAAGTGTTCGTTCCAAACTTTGGTTAGTGGAAACCTTTGGTCAATCCAACTTTTATTGTTATCCATAATTTCCTCCTAAGATGCTTTTGGATCAACACCAACTCTAATTAATGAGTCAGACACAAAATGATATGGCGGCACTACTAAATTGGTCGGTGCCGGAACGCCTGCGTAAACACGGCCAGCTAAGTCAAACTTAGAGCCATGACATGGGCAGTAGAAGCCACCTTTCCAAGAGTCGCCACCCAAGTCAGCCGCACCTAGTTCTGGGCGGTAAGTTGGCGAACAACCTAAGTGTGTACAAACACCAACCATAACAGCGATCTCAGCTTTAATTGCACGATGGCTTTGTGTAATGTAGGCGGGTTGCTGGCTCTTTGAGTCTTTGGTGCCATCTTTGTCTGCTAGATCTTCGTCTGTAAACATTTCTAGATTGGCAAGCGTAGTGGTGTCGCGCTTAAAGATCCAAACCGGTTTTTTACGCCAAAGCACACGAACTAGTTGTCCTGGCTCTAATTTGCTAATATCAACATCAACCGGCGCACCAGCAGCTTTTGCTCTTGCTGAAGGCATCCATGATGATAAAAATGGCCATGCTACAAAGCCAACGCCGACGGCACCAACAACGCTTGTGGCGTTGGTTAGAAAGCGTCTTTTTTTGAGGTCTATTTCTTGTCCTGACATAAGATTACTGTCCCTTGAGTGTGAATAGGTTTAAATAAAAACCCGATAATTATAATGTATATCAGCTTTGTATAATAGTTAATTGTTCTAATATTCTTTCAAATCAACTTTAATAACGACTTTTTGTGTGTTTGACAGAGCTTCAAAATCTTTAAGAATGTTAAGCAACAAATCGTGTTGTTTTTGAGCGCGAAAAGCCACTGCCTGATCGTGGGTAACAAAGGTGGCTGTGTTGTTCTTTAAGGCACACAATGAGAGTTTTTTCAAATCTTCAGGTAGTGTTTCGAATAACTGATCGTTAAGTTGGTTAAACGTTTTTGCTTGGGCAAACAGTGCACCTAACTTGCCTTTAGGTCTAAAGTTTGACAAATTGGTTGTGTTGTCTTTTTTCGAAGGCATACGCTTGCTGCTTTAGATGTTGTTGTTTAAATTTATAAAACGACTTAGTAAAGAGCTGTCTGTACCATAGCATCTGTGCGAAAATAGAGCCATTTTTTAAAATTACGTTTTATTTCTATTAATGAGCATTATAAATAAAGTTGTTGCCAAGATTGTCGGCTCTCGCAATGATCGCCTAATAAAAAAACTTTTCAAAGTTGTTGGTCAAATCAACGCGCTAGAGGGTGACTTGCAAAATCTAAGCGATAAAGAGCTGGGCGCCAAAACACAGTTTTTGAAACAACAACTAGAGCAACAAGCTACTCTAGATTCTTTATTGCCAGAGGCTTTTGCAGTTATTCGAGAGGCCAGTGTTAGGGTTCTTGGTTTAAGACATCACGATGTACAAATGATTGGTGGCATGGTGCTTAATGACGGCAACATTGCAGAAATGGGCACGGGTGAAGGCAAAACATTAGTGGCCACTTTGCCGGCCTACTTAAATGCGCTGAGCGGTGCAGGCGTTCACGTGGTTACAGTGAA
>JAERTA010000012.1 GCA_016845205.1 Gammaproteobacteria bacterium | reverse complement strand
GTTAATCTTTTGAGTTTTGCCATCTTTAACCATAATCAATGTCTCAAGGCCTGCTTTTCTGCCTTCACCTTTGGCTACACCAACTAGCTGAATTGACTCAATACCGATTGAATCCATCACCATAATAGCCTGACTAAGCTGACCCAAACCACCATCAATAAATACCACATCAGGCAACGATTTTTTGTCTTTTAATAGCCGAGAATAACGCCTAAACACCGCTTGATTCATCGCTGCATAATCATCCCCTGGAATGATATCTTTGATACTAAACTGGCGATATTTTTTTACTTTTGGCAAGCCTTTTTCAAACACCACACAAGAGGCTGTCGTTGCCTCGCCCATGGTGTGGCTAATATCAAAACACTCCATGTAATTTGGTAATGAAGCCAAATTAAGGGTTTTTTGTAATTGCATTAGTTGCGAGCGCTTGGTAAATTTTGAAATCAAGTGTTGTTTTAGATTTTCCTCGGCCGTTAAAGTGGCAATCTTCAAAAAATGACGCTTATCTTTTTGTGGTGCATCCACAATCTGTGTGTTTAGTGCAGAAGCAATCAACGTCTTATCTGGTAGCTTTTCACTAAGTAATAATTGCTTTGGGGTGTCTTTACCTAAATAATATAACGGCAAGAAAGCCGACAACACTTCTTTAGATGGCTTGCCTTTTGCATGTTTGGGGAAGAGGCAATCTTGCCCTATTTGCTTGCCAGAGCGAACAAACAACACTTCAATCGCATGAACCCCCTCTTTTTCAACAATACTCACCACATCCATATCACCCATACTTTGGGAGCTGTGCTGTTCTTGTATTGTACGTAGTCCAATCAACTGATCACGATAATGTGCAGCCAGCTCAAAATCTAAATCGGCGGATGCTTGCTGCATTTTGTTTGAAACTTTATCTAAGGTTTCTTTATCTTTTCCACTTAAAAATAATGCCATCATAGATACGTCTTGTGCGTAATTTTCATCACTAATTTTGCTCACACAAGGTGCTGTACAAAGCCCTATTTGATGCTCTAAGCAAGGTCGAGATCGAGATCGGTAAACACTGTTGGTGCACTGACGAACTTTAAATATTTTCTTTAATAAGGCTAATGAATCTCGCACCACATGAGCAGATGGATATGGCCCAAAAAATTGATAATCTTTGTTTTTTTGACCACGATAAAAACTCACTCTCGGATGTTTGTCATTAGTGATGTAGATATACGGATAACTTTTTGCATCTTTTAGCAAGATGTTATAACGAGGCTTGTATTGCTTAATAAGCTCGTTTTCCAACAATAAAGCCTGGGTTTCGGTGTCTGTTACAATCACCTCAAAATCTTTAATATTAGCAACTAGAACTTTGGTTTTTCCATCTGAATGTTGCTTACTAAAATAGCTAGATACCCTTTTTTTAAGGTTTTTTGCCTTGCCCACATAAATCACTTGAGATTTTTTATCAAGCATTTGATAGACACCGGGATGTTGACTTAAATTTTTAAGTTTATCTTTAACCGACATTTAGATAAAAAAGGTAAAATGAAAACATTTTATTTTGACACAATCAACATGATTAAGAGACTTGCAATTATATTGACTATTTTTCATCTAAATATTGCTTTTGCAATGGATGGTATGCCAAGTATACCAAATCCATTGCAAATCATGAACGATTCAGTTGCTGATATTGTTGATCCGCCAAACACTGCTGCACTTAATATCATGGTCAGTGCATTGTCTTCACTAAAAGAGCTAAGAAAAGCAGATAAAGCAACCCCTGAAAACATTAAATCATTAATTAAAATTAAATTAATGCCCAGTATTGCCATGGAGATTTCTACTGAGTTAGCACTTAAAGAACACTGGAGCAAATTAAGCAATAAACAAAAACAGCTTTTTCAACAATACATTACTCAATCATTAATGAAAGACTATGCTGGTATTCTTGGTTCTTATGAAAAGCTTGATACTGTTAGTATTTCAGTCGATCCTAAAGTCAAGCGTAAAGACAATAAAGCCATTGTGACACTATTTGTTAGCCTTAATGATGACCCAAAGCCTATCAAAATTACTTTAAAAATGATTCGTTCCAATCAATGGCGAGTTTATGATGTAGTTTTCTCAGGGGTAAGTTTGGTTAAAAATTACGCTGCTCAGTTTAATTCACACATCAGACGCAAAGGCATTGACAGTCTGGTCGCTAAAACCATCAAAAAACTTAACTAGTGTACAAACTGGTTATTCAAGGGGGGAATGCCTTACATGGAACCATTAGAGCTGCCGGCTCTAAAAATTCTTCTTTGCCTATCTTGTTTGCCTCTATTTTGGCAGATGGGCCAATTACTTTAACCAATACGCCTCATCTAAGTGATGTCTCAACAACCCTCAGATTATTAATGGATATGGGTGCTGAGTTTATTTTAGAATCTAATAATGATTTATTTGTCGACTCATCCAAGCTCACCAGTCTAGTCGCTGATTACAATTTGGTTAAAACCATGCGCGCCTCAATCTTAGTGTTAGGGCCAATGCTTGCTAAATACGGAGAAGCCAAAGTTTCTCTTCCAGGTGGTTGTGCAATTGGTACGCGTCCGGTTAATTTACACTTAAAAGCACTCGAAGAGTTAGGTGCCACCATTGAAGTTAAAAATGGCTATATTTATGCACAGGCTGACGCACTTATTGGTACAGACATATACTTTGATCAAGTTACAGTAACCGCAACTGAAAACGTTATAATGGCTGCCACTTTGGCCAAAGGCACCACTACGATTCACAATGCCGCACAAGAGCCAGAAATCTCTGACCTTTGCAATTGCCTTAACACCATGGGTGCCAAAATATCAAACATTGGCACTTCAACACTAACCATTGAAGGGGTTAAAAGCCTAAGTGGAGTTAAGTATTCAGTTTGCCCTGATCGTATTGAAGCGGGTACTTATTTGGTGGCTGCCGCTATTACTGGTGGCTCTATCACGATTAAAAATATGCGCCACCAATCTATGCGCGCCACCCTTGGAAAACTGATTGAAATTGGTGCAGATATTAAAACCGAAAACAATTCAATCACCCTTGATATGAAAGGTAGACGACCTAAAGCGGTCAATATTAAAACCAGCACTTATCCAAACTTCCCAACCGACATGCAAGCGCAATTTACTGCACTTAATACAATCGCCGATGGTCATAGTAGTATCACTGAAACTATTTTTGAAAATCGTTTTATGCATATTCCTGAGCTTTCACGCATGGGTGCAGATCTAACACTAGAAGGTAACACGGTGCTTTGCAAAGGTGTAAAATCGCTAACGGGCGCGCATTTGATGGCAACTGACCTGAGAGCTTCAGCTTCATTGGTATTAGCAGGATTAGCCGCCAAAGGTACCACCACCATTGAACGTGTTTATCACCTTGATCGTGGCTATGAAACCATTGAAGAAAAATTAAAATTATTAGGCGCTCAGATTGAAAGAGTGCAGGATTAAAAAAGATAAAAACCATGTTAACCATTGCACTCTCTAAAGGCAGAATTCTTAAACAAACCCTGCCCTTGCTAAAAAAGGCCGGTCTAGAAATTGCCGACACAGAACTCAATTCTAGAAAACTCATTCTCGATACCAATCTTGATGATGTTAAAGTGATTGTTATCCGTGCCACTGATGTACCTGTTTTTGTACAGCACGGTGCCGCTGATATTGGCATTGCCGGCAAAGACGTTTTACTTGAACACGGCGCTAATGGCTTGTTTGAATTACTAGATTTAGGTATTGCCAAATGCAAACTAATGGTTGCAGCTAGTGATAAAAATAAATTAAAGCAAAACACTTTAAAAATTGCCACCAAATATGTCAATTCAGCTAAGCGTTATTTTGAAGCTAAAGGCCAACAAATTGAAATCATTAAGCTTTATGGTGCAATGGAGCTCGCTCCTGTGGTTGGTTTGGCGCACTGTATTGTTGATTTGGTTGATACTGGTAATACGCTTAAAGCCAATGGCTTAGTACCACTCGAACACATCGAAGATATCTCTTCTCGATTGGTGGTGAACGCTGCGTCATTCAAAACTAAAAATACTCAAATTAAAACTTGGGTTAAAGGCATCGAGCAAAATTTATGATCACTCAGCTCTCTTCATCTCAGGCTGATTTCCAAGACAAGTTATCTAAATTATTAGCTTGGGAAAGTGTTTCTAATACGGATGTCGCCAAAACGGTTGACGATATTATTGCCAATATTAGAACTAATGGCGATCAAGCCTTAGTTGATTATTCAGTCAAATTTGACGGTGTTAATGCGTCCGACATATCTGAGCTTACTATTTCAAAGTCTGCTTTAAAAGAGGCTTTTGACACATTAGATAGCAATGAAAAAACTGCCCTACAAAGTGCAGCTGATCGTGTGCGTGATTATCACGATAAACAAAAACAAGACACTTGGACTTACACAGAAGATAACGGCACCATACTTGGTCAGAAAGTCACACCGCTTGATCGTGTCGGTTTGTATGTGCCTGGTGGCAAGGCCGCCTACCCTTCTTCGGTATTAATGAATGCCATTCCTGCTAAAGTGGCTGGTGTTGAAGAGCTGATTATGGTGGTACCAACCCCAAATGGTGTAACCAATCAACTGGTATTGGCTGCCGCTTATATTTCAGGTGTTGATACAGTCTTTACCGTAGGCGGTGCGCAAGCGGTTGCTGCCTTGGCTTACGGCACACAAACCATTCCCCAAGTTGACCAAATTGTTGGCCCGGGTAATATGTATGTGGCTACCGCTAACCGCGCAGTATTTGGTCAAGTCGGCATTGACATGATTGCCGGCCCAAGTGAAATTCTCATTATTTGTGACGGTAAAACCAATCCTGACTGGATCGCCATGGATTTGTTCTCTCAAGCAGAACATGATGAAGATGCGCAATCTATCTTACTTTGCCCTGATGCAGACTTTATTAATCAAGTCGAGGCAAGCATTGCCAAACTACTACCAACCATGGAGCGTAAGGAAATTATCGCTACCGCGCTTAGAGATCGCGGCGCACTAATTCATACGCAAAATATGGACGAGGCGATTGCTATTTCCAATCAAATCGCACCTGAACACTTAGAGCTTTCTGTGGAAGATCCACAAAGTATGCTGAATGATATTAAACACGCAGGTGCGATATTCATGGGTAGAAACACTTGTGAAGCTTTGGGTGATTACTGTGCAGGCCCAAATCACGT
>JAERTA010000011.1 GCA_016845205.1 Gammaproteobacteria bacterium | reverse complement strand
ACTTGTGCGGTATATGGTCGTGAAGGTATTGAAGAGCCACGTGAGCGCCAAACCATTGGTTTTTCAACTATTCGTGGTGGTGATGTTGTGGGCGAGCACACAGTTAGTTTTTTTATGGAAGGTGAGCGTGTTGAGGTTACTCATAAAGCCTCATCACGCATGACGTTTGCCAATGGCTCGGTTCGTGCGGCCAGTTGGTTAAAAAGCCAACCTGCTGGATTGTATTCAATGCAAGACGTATTAGATCTTTAGGAGTTGAAAATGCTATATGCCATTATTTCTCAAGATGTTGAGAATTCATTAGAAAAACGCATGGCTGTACGTCCTGCACACATTGAGCGTTTAAATATTTTAAAAAATGAAGGGCGTTTGATTATTGCTGGGCCACATCCTGCAATTGATAATAATGAGCCGGGCGAGGCAGGCTTTACTGGTTCACTTGTGGTGGCAGAGTTTGATTCTCTAGAAGATGCCCAGGCTTGGGCAGATGCTGATCCGTATATGGATTCGGGTGCTTATGAACGCGTTGTGGTTAAACCTTTTAAGAAAGTATTGCCATGAGTTTAATTTTCCGGCCTTTGTTTGAAAAAGAAAGCTCAACTTATACTTACTTATTGGCAGATTCAAATACCAAAGAAGCGATTATTATTGATGCAGTTGATGAAACTCAGCAGCGTGATATTGGTTTGATTGAAGAGTTAGGCTTAGATCTTAAGTATATTGTCGAAACCCATGTGCATGCAGACCATATCACCAGTTCTTGCCCACTAAAACAAAAATTTACCCAAGCAAAAATCGTATTGGGAAAGATCAATCCAGTGGATTGTGCTGATATCTTAATTGGAGATGGCGAAACATTGACCTTTGGTGAGTTTGCTTTAACGGCTATGACGACACCAGGCCATACTGATGGTTGCATGTCATATGTGGTTGATGACAAAGTGTTTACCGGCGACGCCTTATTAATTCGTAGTTGCGGTCGTTGTGATTTTCAAGGTGGTTCAGCAGAAAAATTGTTTGATTCTATTTCACGATTATTTGCATTGCCAGACGAAACTTATGTTTACCCAGCACATGATTATGGTGGTAGAACGGTGAGTTCAATTTGGGAAGAAAAAGCCTTCAATGAAATGATTGGTGGTGGTGTTGATAAAGCAGAGTTTGTACGTCGTGTGAACGCAATGGAGCTGGCGCTACCAGCTAAGATTCATGTTGCTGTGCCAGCCAATCAAGTCTGCGGTTCTAAAATCGTTTCTGATTAATGGTTAACGGTTACTCGTTAGATCCACACCCTCGGGCAAATTTTGCCAAAGAACAGTTTGCAGTCGTGCGAATTCCTCGCGTTAAACGTGATCGTGTGCCAGCAGCTAGTGTTGAGATTGTTGATGATTTAGAAACTGCCATAGCGCAATCCAATCCTGATAATAAATTTTATCCAGCCAAGGTGGTTGGTCCAGCTCGATCATCAGAAGGTACAATGTTGTACTATATTATTGATTTATACGGTGATTTATGAAATGGCTTAGTCTTGTCTTTATTCTTTTTTCTTCAGTTATTTTTGCAGGGGAAGAGTTAGAAGTTGAACTCAGTTCTGGCAACACCATTAGTATTGATAAATACCCATCAGACGGCGATGTTTTATTTTTATACTTACCCTCTGAGAGAGGCTTTGGTAAGGGCCATGTTCCTACTATGCAGCAATTGGCTTTTGATGGCTATGATGTTTGGGTAGCTGACTTACACAGTAGCTACATGATTCCTAAGTATCGCAGTAGTATTGATCGTTTTAATATTGATGATTTACTTGAATTAATCAGTTTTGCTAAAAACAAATCATTTAAAAAAATATTCTTTTTAACGTCAGGTCGAGGCGCCCAACTAGCGCTTAAGCTTGCCTATCAGTGGCAATTAAAAAATCCAGAATCAAATCTTTTAAGAGGACACATACTGCAATCTCCTCATTTGATTGATGGCGAGCCCAGTCTTGGAAAGATTGCCAACTATGTTGAAATTGTTAATCATAGTAATTTACCAATTTATATGTTGTTGCCACAATTTGGCACTAAATATTTTCGAGGTGAAGAAATCGCCAAGCAATTAGAAAAAGGCGGTAGTTCAGTATTTATACATCGATTAAAAAATGTACACGGTGGATTCCATATGCGCGATGTTAAAGATTTAACCAAGGCCGACATCAAAGCAAAAGACAATTTAAGTGATACTTACATTCAAGCAGCTCGCTTAATAAATACAGTTAGTTTTTCAAGACCAGTGTTGTCGAGTCACGAGATACAAAAAGCATCTAAGATTGTTTTTAGTGAGCCTATATTAAATCCTTATCAAGGCAAGCAAAATATCAAATTAAAGCTTAAAGCATTTGATGGAAAACCAATAGACGTCAATGAATATAAAGATCGAGTTGTCTTGCTTAATTTCTGGGCAAGTTGGTGCAAGCCTTGTGTTGAGGAGATCCCTTCATTGATGCGCCTTCAACAACAGTTTAATCAAAATGATTTTAAGATTATCACCATCAATGTCGGTGAGTCTAGAGAACAAATTATTGAGTTTATGAAAAAAGTAAAGCTTGATTTGCCGATTATGCTGGATACTGAAGGGCAAGCAGTAAAAGACTGGGGCGTATACGCTTACCCTTCTAACTTTGTTTTAGATAAAAATGGCGTGATTCGTTACGCTTACCGTGGTGCTTTAGAATGGGATTCTCAGTCAATTATCAACACCATTAAAACACTACTTTGAAACAATACGACGTCATTGTTATTGGTGCTGGTGCTGCAGGACGAGGCAATTCCTCACATCAGCAAGGTTCAATCACCGCACTAGATTCAAAAACTCATCTCACTGATAATACGTTTGGGAGGTTTTGCCTCTATGGAAACTAATTTAAAAAAATACGACGTTATTATTATTGGTGCAGGTGCTGCTGGTTTAATGTGCGCAGCACAAGCCAGCAAGCGTGGGCGCAAAGTATTGGTTTTAGAAGGTAGTAACAAAGTCGGCAAGAAGATTCTAATTTCAGGTGGCGGTCGTTGTAATTTTACCAATTTGCATATTGACCCAGAATCCTACCTTTCTCAAAATCCACATTTTTGCAAATCAGCACTAGCACGTTACACTCAGTGGGATTTTATTGCATTAATGGATAAGCACAAGCTCAGCTGGCATGAGAAAACACTAGGTCAGTTGTTTTGTGATGATAAAGCGCCAGCAGTATTAAGTATGTTGCTTGATGAGTGTAAACGTGTTGGTATTAAATTAGAATCAAAGGTAGAGAGTATCAATTTTAAAGAGCAATATGTTGTGTTTGCAGATGGTCAAAAATATCATTCAGAGTCATTGGTAGTTGCGACTGGCGGACCTTCCATTCCTAAAATGGGCGCCACTGATTTTGGTCTTCAAGTGGCCAGGCAGTTTGGTATTAAAACCATCTCTTTCAGACCAGCACTGGTACCTTTTACATTCCATCAAGATGATATTGATCGGTATTTCAAAGATCTGTCTGGCCTATCAGTTGATGCACTAGTAAGTTGTAATGGTCAAAGTTTTCGAGAGGGCGTACTCATTACTCATCGAGGCATTAGTGGCCCAGCCATTTTGCAGATTTCGTCTTATTGGTATAAAGGAGATGAAATCAGTGTTGATCTATTGCCAGATCTAGATGCGAGTAATTGGTTGTTGCAAATGCAAGAAGATCATGGAAAAACAGAGCTTAAAACCATTCTATCAAAGCGCTTCCCTAAGCGTTTGGCTATTCGCCTAGCTGACACACTAACTGAGCAGTCTTTGTCAAACTTGCCTTTAGGTCAAATCAAGCAAAGTGATTTAAAAATATTAGGCACTACATTAAACAATTGGGTATTGCGCCCAAGTGGTACGGAAGGTATGCGCACAGCAGAAGTCTCTATAGGCGGTGTTAATACAGATGAGTTGTCTTCCAAAACCATGGAAGTCACATCACAACCAGGCTTGTATTTTATCGGTGAGACTGTAGATGTAACTGGTTGGCTAGGCGGTTATAACTTTCAGTGGGCATGGTCATCAGGCTGGGCAGCTGGTCAAGCCGTTTAAAAACGCTTTTATTTTGCAAACTGTGTACAATTAAATCTTAATTAAATTAATAATAAAACATATGTTTTCATTTGGAGAAAGAGTAGAGGGTTATGACACGCTTATGTTTAATGAGCGCGAGGTAAGAGCTGCTGCAGGTATTGTATTTTTGTTCGCTTTTATGGCGTTCATGCTGGCGTGGACCGGCAAGGGTTTTAGAGCGACTGAAATTATGGTTTCGGTGTTTTTGTTTGATTTTTTTATTCGGGTATTTATCAATCCTAAATATGCGCCATCGATGGTGGTTGGTCGCTGGATGGTTAATAATCAAAAACCTGAGTATACAGATGCTGCGCCCAAACGATGGGCATGGTCAATTGGATTTTTTATAGCGGTTATTGTGTTTTATAAAGTGGTGTTAGACGATACCCGTGGCCCAGGGCTTGTTCTGCCTTGTGCATTGTGCTTAGGGTTATTGTTCTTTGAAGCAGTTTTTGGTATTTGTGCAGGTTGTAAGATTTACAATTTATTTCATAAAGAAAAAGTTAAACATTGCCCAGGTGAAGCGTGCGATTTAACACGTGGCAGAGATTCGATTCAAAACCTAGATTTTGTACAAAAGATAATATTTACCTTATCAATGCTAGCGCTATTCTATCTAGCATTTGGCGATATTATTAAATTTGTTATTTCTGGAGAGTAAGATGATAAATATAAAAATACTTTGGTCAATTATTATTTTATTATCAGTGATCGTTCTTAGTGTTGGCTATCAGCTTGTAACTGGTTCAGTAGCAATAGCCAAAGACGGGCGAACGGCCATTATTCTAACCAAAAATGAGCGTAACTTTATCTTGACTGAAATGCGTGGTTTGCTAAGTTATATGCAGCTATTAGTGAGTGCATTTAAAAAGTTAAGTACCAATATCCACACACAATTTGGTGAACTTTATAATGATGCGGTAGCAAAAAGAGACCCGGATCATTCGTTAAAACAAGTCTCTATCATTATGCAAAATTGTATTGCTTGTCATGGAGCGTATCAGTTAGTAGAGTCAGCTGAATAAAGCCCATTTAATTTAAAAATAAGGAGTGTTATGAAAAATCTAAAAAAATTATTTACTGTATCAATCTTAACTTTGAGCTTTGCATCATTTGCATTATTCGGCATAGGCGAAGATAAAAAAGACACTGATAATAAGGAAGCTGTTACAGAAAAAACAGCAGAAGAATGTAAGATTCCAGCTTTTGCTAAAGCCATTGGTCATGAAGATCTTTGGTTGGAGCACAACGGCTGCCCTCCAAGAGAAAAAAAGCAAGAATCTGACCAATAAATGTTAGAGCTTAGGCCGACTTGCGAAAACTGTAATAATCCGTTGCTAACAGAATCTAATGAGGTAATGATTTGCAGTTATGAGTGTACATTCTGTGTAGACAATGTGTTTGGCGTTTATAAAACCATCCTACCGTAACAAAAATAACTTACAACCCTGTAAAAAACCAGCAATAGTGCTTATTGTTAAAATTTGTCAAATTTTTAAAAGCGGCTTAATTTAACAACAAAAAACTCGTAAAAACACCTTTAAACTGGCGTTTTTACGGGTTTTTTAGGTTTTTAATAGACGTTTTCCAGCCCATTTTAATAATTTTGGAAATTTTTAAATAATTTCGCAAGCCTCATCAAAGTTTAGGCGAGGACTTCTTGGAAAAATCTTAGTGTTATCACCATGACCAATGCCACAAATAAAAATGGATTTGGTTTTGCCATTAGGGAAGAATTCTTGATCAAGCGTATCAGCGTTAAAGCCACCCATTGGGCCACAATCCAAACCAACTGAGCGTGCCGCAATCATAAAATAAGCACCTTGCAAGGTGGCATTCATTGAGCCGACAGCAGTGATTTTGTCTGGCTTACCTTCATACCAACTTTTGGCGTCGGTATGCGGAAAAAGGTAGGGTAGCTTCTCATAGAATTCAGTGTCGTATCCGATAATAGCCACTGCAGGCGCACTCATGGCTTTATCCACATTGCCTTCATCTAGGTGAGGCTTAAGTCTTTCTTTAGCCTCGCTAGATTTAACAAAAGTAATGCGAGCAGGGCAAGTGTTGGCTGCCGTTGGGCCAAATTTCATTATTTCGTAAATTTGATTAATCTGTTCTTGTGAAACATCTTGTTCGAGCCAACCATTGTGACTTCTGGCTTCTGTAAATAAAGTGTCTAGCGCATCCTTGTCAAGCATTAAAATATCCTAAAAAAGTTTGTAAAATTATTATGTTAGATTATATATTTTTTGATTCGATATTCTCGGGCAAATTCAAAGACCACTTAACAAAAGGTGGTAATAAGATTTGAATGCGAGAATGATATAAGTCGTTTCTATCACATATAAATAAGGATTGATATGAAGAAAATTACTATCATTGGCTCAGGTTTTGCAGGACTGACTGCAGTTAAAACATTAAGAAAAAAAGACAAACAATGTGAAATCACCTTGATTTCACCAAAGGCAGAGTTGGTTTATATGCCAAGTTTGATCTGGGTACCATCGGGCGCAGCCGGAAAAAAAGACATTGTTGTGCCATTAGACAACTTTTTTAAACGCATGAATGTTCACCATGTGGCCAGTGAAGTAACGGGTTTAGAAGAAGGTGGCCGCAAAGTAATTACGCCGATTGGCTTGTATGAGAATGATGCGTTGATTATTGCTTCAGGCGGTCGATTTATTAAGAAACTTCCTGGCATTGAACATGCGATCACACCTTGTGAGGGGTTAGGTTCAGCAGAAGCCATCCGCGATCGATTAAAAGCGATGGATGGTGGTGATATTGCCATTGGATTTTCAGGTAATCCAAAAGAGCCAAGTGCGATGCGCGGTGGCCCAATGTTTGAATTTTTATTTGGCATTGATACTCAGCTACGTGCTGAAGGACGACGCGATAAGTTTAACTTAACGTTTTTCACCCCTGCAGAAAAACCCGGCGCACGTTTAGGTAAGAAAGCCGTTAAAGGTCTGCTTGGTGAGATGAAAAAACGTAATATTGCCACACATCTTGGTAACAAGATGAAAAAATTTGAAGTTAACAAAGTTGTTACCGAAGGCGGCGAATTTTCCGCAGACTTGATTTTGTTTATGCCGGGCATGACGGGCAATCAATGGTTTGACAATACTGAACTTAAGCGCAGTGAGGGTGGATTGCTTAAGGCTAATAGTTTTTGTGAAGTAGAGGATGCTGACAAAGTTTTTGTTGCGGGTGATTCGGGCTCTTTCCCAGGGCCTGAGTGGATGCCTAAACAGGCGCATATGGCAGATTTACAAGCTGAGTCAGCCGCCAAAAATGTATTAGATGTGTTGGATGGCAAGCCAGCTAGTCATACTTTTAAAATTGAACTCATGTGTATTGTTGATTCAAATAATAAAGGCATGTTTGTATCGCGTTCACTTAAGGGTGGTTTAATGCTGCCAAATTGTCGTTTGATGCATGTGGCTAAAAAAGTATTTGGCTGGTGGTATTTAAGACAATACCGTTAGGAGAAGGATATGCCTGATTGCTTATTTTGTAAAATTATTAATGGTGATATTCCAGCCGATAAAATCTATGAAGATGACGATGTGCTCGCTTTTCATGATATCGGTGCGCAAGCGCCACATCATTTTTTGGTTATTCCCAAACAGCATATTGCCACTTTAAATGATGTAGATGATCCTGAAATCTTGGGAAAGTTGACGATGACAGCTAGCAAAATTGCTAAAAATTTAGGCTTTTCTGACGACGGTTACCGTGTGGTAATGAACTGTAATGAAGATGGCGGACAAACGGTGTACCATATTCATCTGCACTGTTTAG
>JAERTA010000010.1 GCA_016845205.1 Gammaproteobacteria bacterium | reverse complement strand
TCAGCCAAAAAATCTTTATCATCTTTAAACTTTTCATAAGCTTCTTTAAGCTCTGTGACCGCTGTCATTAAAGTTTCTGCAATAAAGACGCCACCGTATTGTTCGAAATGGCCCTTATCGTCTGGCAATGAATAACTCATGATTTAACCTGCTGAATAAATTGTTTTATTTTAGTGATATCTTTTATGCCTGGCTCACTTTCCACGCCACTAGATACATCGACTGCATAAGGTTTCACTTGCGTGATTGCATCAGAAACCGTGTCAGGATTCAATCCACCTGCCAAAATAATCGGTAGATCAATATCGACTTTGGCCAAAGACCAATCAAATGACTCGCCCGTTCCACCATAAGTGTCTTTGTTAAAAGCGTCTAGTAACAATCCACTGGCTTGATGGTAATCATCGGCCATTTGAGTAATGTTAGTGTCTTGATTAACGCGCAAAGCTTTAATGAATGGCATGGCATATTGTGTGCACTCGATTACCGACTCATCACCATGAAATTGCAAAGTATCGAGTGGCACTTCACACAATACTTCATCAATAAAACTCGAATCTGCATTGACAAATAGGCCCACACGATTAATAAACGGTGGCAAAGCGTTGACAATTTCTAACGCCGATTCGACGTCCACATGGCGAGGTGATTTGTCATAAAACACCAAACCAATTGCGTCTATACCAAGAAGCGATGCTTCTCGCGCATTGTTCGCATTGGTTAATCCGCAAATTTTAATTTTCATTTAATGTGTCTTCTCAGCGTCTAACTTTGCTCTAATTGCATCGCGATCAACCCACCACTTGTCTTCCACCAATAGGTCAATTGCGCCTGATAATTTCTTTAAAAATACTTCGGGCTTGTCTAATTCTAAGGTTTTTCGCCATATGTCGAAAGTGGATTGGTCGGTTATGTGTGAATGCTTATCAGCAACGCTGGTTAACATTTGCAACGCGAAGAAGGTTAGATCATCGTCTTCGCCACAGCGTAGCGTTGTAATGTAATGCGCTGCTGCTGCTGCTACTGCTCTGGTGTCTGCTTCTTCTGGTGATTCTTCAACCAGGTGTTGCAACATTGCCACGGTAATTTCTGGATCAATCGGGAAGGTGATGCCCAGCCATAATGCATGACCAAGTGCGACTAAGGCATCTGGTCCTTCGGATAAAAACATCACATCGCAAGCCTCAACTGCTAATTCCCATAGTTCGTCTTCTTGCGCCAGATTAAAAGCAGTAAAGGCTTTTTCCCAGGCGTCTGCGCCTTTATAACGCTCTACTTGAATACGGCCAATCTCTAATAAAATTTTGATGCGTTCTTCAGCTGATGCACTTTCGCTCAAAGCTGACAGCTGAGACTCGAAATATTCTAATCTTGATTGTAGCTGCTCTTCGTTCGCATAAACATCTTCGCCGTCATCGCCGTCAAAAATATCTTGGTCTTTGTTTAAATATTTAAATCCCATTGGTATCCCTTAATAAAATGCTGCCTCTAAACGATCTTCCCAGTTTTCTGGTGTGTCGCCATAATCAGGCTTAACATCCATTTGAAAAAAACGCTCGTCAGATGTTTTAGCGATATCTTTAAGCACCACAACCAGTTCTTCAAAATCATCAATTTGCGGATTTGCAATCATGACTTCACTTATTAGCAACATAAAAATTTGAATTTATTAATTAAATGCCTGTATTTTACACCGCAAAGCTCATAAATAGCCATGTGATAGTAAGGCTATGATTTTTTAGCGGTTTTCTTGGTGGTCTTTTTAGCCGTTTTCTTGGTGGCCTTCTTTTTACGCTTAGCGGTTTTCGATTTGATTTTGCCAGCAATGGCTTTTTTACACTCTTCTAGTGTGAGTTCGCTCGGCTCTTTGTCGCCAAACAATTTAGCAATGGTAATATTCTTTTGGCCTTTGCCTCGTTTTTTACCATTCCAGATATAAGGACCAAAACGACCATTGAGCACTTGGATCTCACTGTCGTCAAAAGTTTTAATAATGCGTTCAGCATCAAACTTTTCTTTAGCAGCAATGAGTTCTAATGCTTTTTCAAGGGTGACTTCTTCAGGCGTGTCTTCTTTTAAAGAAACGTATTTTTTACCATATTGTATGTAAGGGCCAAAGCGACCATAGTTGGCTTTAATCACACCAAAGTCGTCAGTTTCACCCACTGTACGTGGCATGTTAAATAACTCTAAAGCCTCGTCAAGGGTAATGGTTTCAATATCTAGAGAGCCTCTAAGAGAGGCAAAAGTTGGTTTGTCTTCGTCGTCTTTATGGCCGATTTGTGCAAAAGCACCATAACGTCCAAAGCGCACACTAACAGGTTTGCCACTTTTTGGATCAGTGCCCAGATCACGCATGCCGTGAGTTTCTTCTCTAGAAATGTCTTTTGCTGCTTCAATCTGCGCATGAAAAGGGTCGTAGAAGTTTTTAACAACGCCCTGCCAAGCAACGTCTTGGGTGGCAATGGTGTCAAAATCACTTTCGAGTTTGGCGGTAAATTCATAGTCAATAATATTGCTAAAATTCTTTACTAAGAAATCATTCAACAAATAAGCCACATTGGTTGGAAATAGTTTGTTTTTCTCGGCGCCTGTGGTTTCAACTGGCTCTGATTCAACTACTTGTCCATCAGTAATTTCAATCAACTGATAAGTGCGCTCAACACCTTCTCGCGTTTCTTTTGACACATAGTTTCTGTCTTGTACAGTTGACACCATCGTGGCAAAAGTAGATGGGCGACCAATGCCCATTTCTTCAATCTTTTTCACTAGCGAAGCTTCGGTATAGCGAGGCTTAGCACGCGAGAAACTCTGCCTTGCAGCAAAACTGGCCAGGGTTAATTCGTCACCTTGGCTTAAATCAGGCAACAGTTTATCATCTGATGACAGGTAATCATAAGCACTTAAAAAGCCTGGAAATACTAATATTTCACCATTGGCCACAAAAGCTTCATCGCGGTTAGAAATATTGGTTTTAATCTGTGTTTTTTGTAATTTTGCATCACTCATTTGTGAAGCTAATGTGCGCTTATAAATCAGTGCATATAATTTAGCGGCTTGGTCTTCCAGGCCATAAATCTCTGGCTTAGTTAAATCTGTTGGGCGAATCGCCTCATGGGCCTCTTGTGCACCTGCGTCTTTAGTTTTAAAACGTCTGGCCTGATGGTAATCTGAACCGTAAGTTTTTTCGATCACCTCTCCAGCTGCTTCAATCGCTGTTTCTGAAAGTGTAAATGAGTCGGTCCTCATGTAGGTAATTGAGCCTTCTCGATATAAATTTTGCGCTAAGGTCATGGTTTGTTTAACCGAGAAACCAAGCTTTTGCGAAGCCTCTTGCTGCAGGGTAGAAGTAATAAACGGCGGTTTAGGCGAGCGCTTAGAGGGCTTCTGCTCAATCGCTGACACACTTAATTTGGCCTCTAATAAAGCTGTAGTAAAAGCGATCGCTTCGTCTTTAGAATCAAAATCTTTGTTGAGTTTTACATCAACCAGCTCACCATTATCATTCACCAACTCAGCCTTAACTTTAAATGTGCTTTTAGCGGCGTGATTGGTAATCTCTCTTTCTCTTTCTACTACCAAGCGTACTACTGGTGATTGAACACGGCCTGCAGAACGAGCGCCTGAGATCTTACGCCATAAAACAGGCGAGATTTCAAAGCCCACTAAACGGTCAATAATGCGCCTAGCTTGTTGAGCATCAACCACATGATAATCAACGGTTCTTGGTGAGGCAATTGCCTCAGTAATCGCACCTTTGGTAATTTCATGAAAAACAATGCGTGGCGTATCTTGAGGTAGGTTTAAAGCTTCTACTAAATGCCAGGCGATCGCCTCTCCTTCGCGATCCTCATCAGTCGCGAGATAAACTTGATCGGCTGTTTTTACTGATTTTCGAAGATCGGCCACCACTTTTTTCTTGTCGGCACTCACCACATAACTTGGCTGAAAGTTATTTTCAAGATCGATGCCCATGTCTTTTTTAGGCATATCACGAATATGGCCAATACTCGACTTAACGGTATAGTCTTTGCCTAGAAATTTTTCAATTGTTTTGGCTTTGGCGGGGGACTCAACAATGACAAGATTTTTTGCCATTACTGTAGCGTGTGGTTATCGTCAAGAAATACAATTGATTCTAACCATTGTGCTGAAATTTCCTCATCGTTACTGTTACCTAACACCATCATCACAACCCACTTTAAATCATCCAAAGACACCGCAGCATCGCCCAATGACATAATTTGATCGATAATCATCTCACGTTGATTGGCGTCTATCTGCTTCATGTTTTCCATAAACAGTAAAAAGCCACGAGATTTGGCATCAAGTTTAAGTTTTTCCACATCGTTGTAGATGCGCATGCCACCACGTGTATTGGCAAATGGCTTGACACTGCCATCTTGCAAAGTGGCAATATTTTCTAACCAGCTAAGTGCTTTTTCAATGCGAATTGTTTCAAAACCAGCATCTGAAAGATGGGCTTTTAGGGCAATATCATCAATTTCATTAGACGAGTCTTGTTCTGCTTCTTCAAACAAATAATCAAACATATACGTTAGTACATCAAGAATATTGTGTGTCATAAAACCTCACTTAGTTAACAGATAACCAGAGCCACCAACCTTTGTCACTCTGTTTTCAAGTTCTAATAAAAGCAACTCTTGTGTAATGATTTGGGGGCTCAGCCCACTTTTTTCAACCATTTCGTCAATACTCATGGCCTCATAACTCAAGCATTTTAATAGCACAGAGGGGGTGTTGTCTACATCTTTTGTATAAATAGGTGTGTTATTGTCTGGCAATGGTGTGTCTAAATCCAGCGTTAGTTCATCAATAATGTCTTCAATATTTTCAACTAATTTCGCCCCTTGTTTGATTAATTGGTGGCAGCCTTGTGATAATGGATTGTGAATTGAACTTGGAATGGCGAATACCTCTTTGCCTTGATCAGCGGCCAATTTAGCGGTAATCATGGTGCCACTTTTAATGCTGGCCTCAACCACCAAAGTACCTAGACTTAACCCACTGATAATACGATTACGCCTTGGAAAGTTGCTGGCAATTGGCGAGGTACCAATACAAAACTCAGAAACCAATGCGCCTTTTGTTGAGATTTGATGTGCCAATGATTTGTGTTTCGCTGGATAGATGCGATCAAGTCCTGTACCACAAACTGCAATGGTTGGTCGATTAGCTTCTAATGCACCAATATGCGCGCTGGCGTCAATACCACTGGCCATACCAGAAGTAACAATAACACCCAGTTTTGACAATGCCTTTGCAAAGGCATTGGCATTTTGTTTACCGGCAGGGGTTGGGTTACGGCTACCGACAATACCAAGCTGTGGTTTAGACAAACAAGACACATCGCCCCGAATATAAAGCAAAGGTGGTGGATCAGCAATATCTTTGAGTTGTGCAGGGTATTCATCGTCAACCAAAGTTACAATATGGCAGTCTTGTGCCTTAGCCCAGTCAAGGTCGGCCTGCACTGTCGAGGCATCGCATGCTTCTATATAGTCGAGCGTTTCTTGACGAAAAAGCCCACAGGCTTTACGAGCCGCTTTTGAAGCTAGAAACACCTGTTCGGGTGTTTCAAAAAAATTAAGCGCTTTATAGAAAGTACGCACACCCAAGTGTGGCGCTTTAAGTAACATTAGCCAGTAAATTAAATCCATCTTAAAATTGGTTATCAGAGATTTTTCAATTATTATAAATTATCATACTTATTTACAAGCCGTATTGTGATTTATGGTAAAATTGCAAGATTTTATCGGCTGATATTCTATTATGAAACAGAAAAGAACCTTCCAACCCAGTGTTTTAAAACGCAAACGTACTCATGGCTTTAGATCAAGAATGAGCACTAAATCTGGCCGTGCGGTAATTAATGCTCGCAGAAGAAAAGGACGTAAGCGCTTAGCTGCCTAATGTCTCTACGGCTGACGCGTGAAGCCAAAATCCTAAAGCCAAACGAATACACTCAAATTTTTAAGGGTGGTAAGCGAGCTAGAGGAAAATACTGGCAAATCATTGCAAAACCTACTCAAGACACTAGGCCTCGTTTAGGTCTGGCGATTTCAAAAAAAGTAACGCGTTTGGCTGTTGATAGAAACCGATTTAAACGCATTGCCAGAGAAACCTTTAGATTGGCACAAGGGCATTTAGACAATTGGGGCTTTGTGGTTATGTCCAGAAACGCTAAACCAACTAATAGCCCAGAGCTGTCTGCTGAATTGTTAAACTTATTTAAACAGGTGACAAAAAACTAATTTGAATTATGCGTTATTTATTGCTTATTCCCATTAAATTTTATCAACTATTTATCAGCCCATTCTTGGGTGCTAATTGTCGTTTTGACCCAACCTGTTCACAATATTCTTACGACGCTGTCAAAGAACATGGCCTCTTTAAAGGTTTTATTCTAAGCGCTAAACGCATTGGAAAATGCCACCCTTGGCATGATGGTGGCTTTGATCCAGTACCAAAAAAACATTCACATTAATTAACTTCTTATGAACAATCAAAAATTATTTCTCGGTATTGCTATTTTCCTAACCGTTTTCCTATTGTGGGACAAATGGCAAATCAAACACATTACTGATGAAAATGGCAATGTTATACGTAAGTCTGAAATTACGCTTGACACTAATGCTCAAAATACCGATGTTCCTATGATTAATACTGAAACATCTAACATTGACTTGCCAAACCCAGCTATTGTTGAATCACATGGATACACAACAGTAACCACTGATTTGTTGACAATAGAAATTAGTCACAAAGGCGGAACAATACAAAATGCCTATCTTAATGCTTACCCTGTAGAGATGGGTGGAGAGGAGAAATTCCAATTATTAAATAATAAGGCAGGATCGCTATTTCTAGCACAAAGTGGCTTGGCTTCTCGTGACGATTCGTTGCCAACTCATTTATCACTGTTTGAATCTGCCAATACAGATTACCAGCTATCTGCAGATGAACTGGTCGTGCCACTAACTTGGAAAGGCAAGGGCGGCATTACAGTAACTAAAAACTTCCACTTTAAGAAGGGCAGCTATATTGTCGAAGTTGATTATCAAGTCAACAACAACTCTAATGAAGTGATCCCAGCTAAAAGCTATGTTCGTCTTAGTCGTAATGCGATTGGTCAAGGCAACATGATGATGCCTACTTTTACTGGCGGTATTGTCTATGACAAAACGTCACACACAGTTCAAAAAAACGAGTTTGATGATTGGAATGAGTTTGAAAAGCAGCAATCACTTGGTGGCTGGATGGCAATGGTGCAGCAGTATTTCATTGCAGCCTGGATTCCAAATCAGAACGAAGAACAAGTTTTTTCAACAAGCAACAACAATAACTTATATAAGCTAACTAACGCAAACCAACAAATTAACGTTGCTGCTGGCAGTAGTGCGACATTAGGCGCCAATCAATTCTACCTTGGCCCTAAAGAGTATGGCAATATTGAAGAGGTGGCTACTGGGTTAAACTACACACTTGATTATGGATGGCTAGACATCTTGGCTGACCCGTTATCTTGGGGCATGCATAAAATTAACGGGCTGGTTAGTAGTTGGGGTTGGTCAATTATTATTATCACCATCCTAATTAAGCTGGCCTTCTATCCATTGAGTGAAAAGTCTTATCGTTCAATGGCAAAAATGAGACTGCTTTCGCCAAGACTGGCCAAACTCAAAGAAACTTATGGCGACGACAAACAAAAAATGGGTCAAAAGACCATGGAGCTGTACAAAAAAGAAAAGGTTAACCCTGCTTCTGGCTGTTTACCAATTTTGGTGCAAATTCCGGTATTCATTGCCTTTTATTGGATGCTGCTTGATACGGTTGAATTACGTCATACGTCGTTTTGGTGGCTAACCGATCTATCGGCACAAGACCCTTATTACATCTTACCAATTATTATGGGCGCTTCAATGTTTGTACAACAAAAGCTCAACCCGCCGCCGCCTGACCCAATGCAAGCAAAAATCATGATGTCACTACCATTCGTGTTTACTATTTTCTTCTTGTGGTTCCCAGCAGGTTTAGTGCTTTATTGGGTATTTAATAATATTTTATCGATTGCACAGCAATGGACAATCAACAAACGCATTGGCAGTTAACCTTTTAACTAAATCAGATGATTACCTGCATTGGCGAGACAAAAAACTTGCCAATGCACCAACCCAATTAGGTGATTGTATTGTCGAAATACAGAATCCATTCAAACTCTCAAATACAGAAAAAAACAAAATTATAGGCCTTTGTCAAAAAGGTAATTTTGCATTATTTGAAATTCAACCTGTTGCACAATATGGCGAGGCAATTATTAGCATCAACCAACAGCTTGGCCTAAAAGATTTTGACGCCCATCTATTTGTTAAAACCGGCGGGTTGGCGCACATCACTCAAAGTAATAATAAGGACCAGGGCGAGTTTATTCCTTATACTGATAAAAACATAGGTTGGCATACAGACGGATACTACAATGCCATTAATGAGCGTATTCGCGCATTCTCGCTGTTTTGTGTCAATCCTGCAGATCAGGGTGGTGTCAATGAGTGGATTGATCCACAAATGATTTATTTATTATTACGCGAAGACAACGCGGATGTTGCTAAAGCACTCACTCATCCACAGGCCATGAGCATTCCAGAGCACAAAGTTGATGGAAAAGTCAGGCGATCAACATCAACAGGTCCTATTTTTTTTATTGACGAGCCAACCAACGAGCTGTATATGCGCTATACACAGCGCAAAAAAAATATTGAATTTTTAAATTCGCTTGAGATTAAACAAGCAGTAGAACATTTAGATGCGTTGCTAAAGACAAACACTGATCATCACTTTGAGCACCTAATGCAATCTGGGCAAGGTTTATTGTGCAACAATGTTTTACATAAACGTAATGCCTTTACTGACGATAAAGACAATCCAAGGCTACTACTCAGAGGGCGCTACTTTAATCGAATCGAATAGGGCTATAATAAACACATGATTAACAATCACCTATTAACATCGGCTGCACAATCTCCATCGGTTAATCATAACGACCGCCCCACTGATGAAATTTCTTTGGTGGTCATTCACAATATTTCCTTGCCGCCAGGTGAATTTGATAACCATTATATTGAGCAGTTTTTCACCAACCAACTTGATTTTGACTTGCACCCCTACTTTAAAACGATTAAAGATTTACAAGTCTCTGCTCATCTACTGATTAAACGTGATGGTTCGGTTATTCAGTTTGTGCCTTTTGATAAGCGCGCTTGGCATGCGGGTAATTCTAGTTTTAATGGGAAAGATAATTGCAATGACTTCTCCATTGGCATCGAATTAGAAGGAACTGACAATCTTAACTATGAAACGGTACAATACCAATCATTAAGAACAACGTTAAAACAATTAAAAACTCACTATCCAATTCAAGCAATTGTTGGACACAGTGACGTTTCTCCTGACAGAAAAACCGACCCAGGTGAAGCATTTAATTGGGACGAAATAAAGGATTAACCTATGAAGCTACTCAATAAGTCTTACTTAAGAGCCAAACAAATTCAACTGATTGTTTTTGATGTTGACGGTGTTCTAACTGATGGTGGACTGTATTTTTCTGATGATGGCCAAGAATTTAAACGCTTTAATTCACTCGATGGACTGGGTATAAAAATATTAAAAGACAATGGTATCGAGCCTGCTGTTATTACCGCCCGATCTTCTGCAACCGTTGAACATCGAATGAAAAACTTAGGCATTACGCATTTCTATCAAGGCCAGGACAATAAGGTGGTGGCCTTCAATGACTTACTAGAAAAACTCAATTTAAACACCGACCAAGTGGCTTATGTGGGCGATGATGTAATTGATCTACCAGTAATGACCAAAGTTGGCTTGCCTATTGCGGTAGCCAATGCTCATGAACTCGTCAAAGAGAAATCTTGCATGGTAACAGATAAAAATGGCGGACATGGTGCAGTGAGAGAAATTTGCGACTTTATACTCAAAGCACAAGATAAATTTGATACGGCAATGAAAGTATATTTGGGTGACTGATTTCCAACAACTTTGCTATCAAACGCTAAAAGCCAAAGTGCCTGCTGGAAGGGTGATCACTTATGCGGGCCTAGCTCAACTCATTAATCATCCAAAAGCACATCGTGCTGTTGGCTCAGCCATGAATAAAAACCCATTTGCACCTGAAGTGCCGTGTCATCGAGTAGTTAAATCAAATGGTGAATTGGGTGGTTTTGCGCAAGATATAAAAATCAAAATAAAACGCCTTCAAAAAGAAGGCGTCCAAGTAATCGATAATAAAATTGTTGACTTTAAAATTAAAGTCGTAAAAACTATTTAAAGTTTTTTACCTCGTGATTTAGCAATCATTTGTAGTTGCGCCATTGCCTCTGCTAATGCCACCTGTGTTGAGCCAATATCATGACCATTGTCTGAATTAGCCATCGCCTCTTCAGCACGTTGTTTGGCTTCTAGTGCTTTAGACTCATCTAAATCATGCGCTCGAATTGCTGTATCAGAAAAGATAGTAACAACATCCGGTTGAACCTCAACAATACCGCCAGAAACATAAATAGACTCAATGCCGCTTGAGGTTTCTACGCGAACTTCACCTGGTTTTAATGTTGATAATAACGCTACGTGTTTTGGATAAATGCCCAATTCACCTGTTGATGCCGGCGCAAACACGCAATTCGCTTCACCCGAATAAAGTGACTCCGTTGCGCTAACTACATCGACGTGAATGCTTGACATTTATGCGTTCTCCGCTGCTCTTTCACGAACTTCATCAATAGAACCAGTCATATAAAATGCTTGCTCTGGAAGGTCATCAAGCTCACCATCAAGAATTGCCTTAAAGCCACTGATCGTATCTTTCAAAGAGACATACTTTCCTGGTGCGCCTGTAAATACTTCTGCCACAAAGAATGGCTGAGACAAGAAACGCTGAATCTTACGTGCACGTGACACAGATTGTTTGTCTTCTTCGCTTAATTCATCCATACCTAAAATCGCGATAATATCTTTTAGTTCTTTATAGCGCTGTAATACACCCTGAACGCCACGAGCAACATTGTAGTGCTCTTCACCAACAATTAGTGGGTCTAGCTGTCGTGATGTAGAATCTAGTGGATCTACCGCAGGGTAAATACCTAATTCTGCTACTTGACGTGACAATACAACCGTTGCATCTAAGTGAGCGAAAGTTGTTGCTGGCGATGGGTCTGTTAAATCATCCGCCGGCACATATACCGCTTGGATTGAAGTAATTGAACCCTTCTTAGTTGAAGTAATACGTTCTTGTAATGCGCCCATCTCACTTGCTAGTGTCGGCTGGTAACCTACTGCTGAAGGCATACGACCTAATAGTGCTGATACTTCAGTACCCGCAAGTGTGTAACGATAAATGTTATCAATAAATAATAGTACATCACGGCCTTCATCACGGAAGTACTCTGCCATGGTTAAACCTGTTAATGCAACACGTAGTCTGTTTCCCGGTGGCTCATTCATTTGGCCATATACCAGTGATACTTTATCAAGTACGTTTGATTCTTTCATTTCATGGTAGAAGTCGTTACCCTCACGAGTACGCTCACCAACACCGGCAAATACTGAGTAACCAGAGTGCTCAATCGCAATGTTACGAATAAGCTCCATCATATTTACCGTTTTACCAACGCCGGCACCACCAAACAAACCAACCTTACCCCCTTTAGCAAATGGACAAACTAGGTCGATCACCTTAATACCTGTTTCTAATAATTCTGCAGCAGGTGCAAGCTCATCATAAGCTGGAGCAGCACGGTGAATCGCCCAATCCGCTTCCTGGCCAATATCGCCAGCTTTATCAATAGGCTCACCGAGTACGTTCATAATACGGCCTAATGTTTTAGTGCCAACCGGCACTTTAATGGCTTCACCTGTATCGGTTACTTCTAAACCTCGTTTTAAGCCTTCAGAGCCGCCCATAGCAATCGCACGAACCACGTTGTCGCCCAACTGCTGTTGAACCTCTAGTGTTAAACCTGTTTCTGTAACGTTCAGGGCGTTATAAATACTTGGAATATTATCTGCTGGAAACTCAACGTCGATAACCGCGCCAATAATTTGTGTAATTTTTCCACTGCTCATTTTGCTTTCCTCTTTTTTAAACTCTATTTTTTAAACTCACACCGCAGCAGCGCCACTAACAATTTCAGAAATTTCTTGAGTAATTGCCGCTTGTCTTGCCTTGTTGTAAACTAACTCTAAATCTTGAACCATATCGCCTGCATTATCTGTTGCGCTCTTCATCGCGATCATACGTGATGATTGCTCACAAGCAATATTCTCTACCAAGCCTTGGTAAACCAAAGCCTCAATGTATCTTACTAATAATGCGCCCAATGCTTCTTCTGCATCTGGCTCATAAATATAATCCCAGTGATGATCCATACCATCAACTTCACCCGCTACCATTGGCACTAATTGTGTTACGGTTGGCACCTGAGTCATGGTGTTTTCAAACTTGTTATAGGCCACTGATAGTTGCTGTATCTCACCTTCATCATAAGCATCAAGCATCACTTTAACAGTGCCCAGCAAATCATCAAAGTGTGGCGTATCACCCAAGTCTGTTAGTACTGATTTAATACTCAAACCTGAATTCTTGAAAAATGCGGTTGCTTTTTTACCAATAGTGCAAACATCAACTTCAATGCCTTTGGCTTGATAATCAACAACTTGTTTAAGCAAGCTTCTAAATAGGTTAGTGTTTAAACCACCGCATAAGCCTCTATCACTAGAAACAATAATAATACCAACACGCTTCAAATCACCACCTTCTTTCATATAAGGGTGTTCAAACTCTGAATGTGCATAAGCCAAGTGTCCAATCACTTTAGAAATTTTTTCAGAATAAGGGCGTGATGCCAACATTCTGTCTTGGGCTTTTTTCATCTTAGACGCTGCCACCATTTCCATGGCCGACGTGATCTTTTGAGTATTCTTAATACTCGCGATCTGTGTTCTAATTTCCTTGCCAGCTGCCATATTATCTACTTACCAAGTGTGGTTTGCTTTAAAGTCGTCAATTGCTGCTTGTAACTCAGCTGCAATATCATCGTTATAGTCGCCTGTTTCGTTGATCTTATCCATTAATGGTGCTTGATTTGCATTCATATAAGCAGTCAATGCTGCTTCAAAATCAACCACTTTGTTAGCATCAAGGTCATCTAATGAACCAGAGTTAGCTGCAAATAATGAAGTAGCCATTTCTGCTACTGACATTGGTGCGTATTGATTTTGCTTCATCAATTCTGTCACACGCTGACCACGGTCAATTTGTGCTTTTGTTTCTGCATCAAGATCTGAAGCAAACTGTGCAAATGCCGCTAATTCACG
>JAERTA010000009.1 GCA_016845205.1 Gammaproteobacteria bacterium | reverse complement strand
GGCGGGACAACTGGAACACCAGAGGTTCGTCCACCCCGGTCCTCTCGTACTAGGGGCAGCTCCTCTCAAGTATCCTACGCCCACGGAAGATAGGGACCGAACTGTCTCACGACGTTCTAAACCCAGCTCGCGTACCGCTTTAAATGGCGAACAGCCATACCCTTGGGACCTGCTTCAGCCCCAGGATGTGATGAGCCGACATCGAGGTGCCAAACACCGCCGTCGATGTGAACTCTTGGGCGGTATCAGCCTGTTATCCCCGGCGTACCTTTTATCCGTTGAGCGATGGTCCTTCCACTCAGAACCACCGGATCACTAAGACCTAGTTTCCTACCTGCTCGACGTGTCAGTCTCGCAGTCAAGCACCCTTTTACCTTTGCGCTCATTGCACGATGTCCGACCGTGCTGAGGGTACCTTTGCGCTCCTCCGTTACTCTTTGGGAGGAGACCGCCCCAGTCAAACTACCCACCATGCATTGTCCCCAATCCGGATAACGGACCTAGGTTAGAACCCCAACCATACCAGGGTGGTATTTCAAGGATGGCTCCACTCAAACTAGCGTTCAAGTTTCAAAGCCTCCCACCTATCCTACACAGGTAGGATCAGAGTTCAATGCAAAGCTGTAGTAAAGGTGCACGGGGTCTTTCCGTCTGGCCGCGGGTATACTGCATCTTAACAGCAATTTCAATTTCACTGAGTCTCGGGTGGAGACAGTGTGGCCCTCGTTACGCCATTCGTGCAGGTCGGAACTTACCCGACAAGGAATTTCGCTACCTTAGGACCGTTATAGGTACGGCCGCCGTTTACTAGGGCTTCGATCAAAAGCTTCGGACGAATCCTAACCTCATCAATTAACCTTCAAGCAACGGGCAGGCGTCACACCCTATACGTCCACTTACGTGTTTGCAGAGTGCTGTGTTTTTAATAAACAGTCGGAGCCACCTGGTATCTTCAACTCTCTATAGCTTATTCAGCAAGTGAAATCACCACAAAGAGCACACCTTCTCCCGAAGTTACGGTGTCATTTTGCCTAGTTCCTTCACCCGAGTTCTCTCAAGCGCCTTAGAATTCTCATCTCGTCCACCTGTGTCGGTTTGGGGTACGGTTTCATATAACCTGAAGCTTAGAGGATTTTCCTGGAAGCATGGTATCACTCACTTCTCCCAAAAGAGGGATCGTCATCGCGCCTTGAAATAGAGGTTCCCGGATTTTCCTAAGAACCATTTCTACACGCTTAAACTTGGACAACCATCGCCAAGCTGAGCTAACCTTCTCCGTCTTCCCATCGCAGTTATATGAAGTACAGGAATATTAACCTGTTTCCCATCGACTACGCATTTCTGCCTCGCCTTAGGGGCCGACTAACCCTACGCCGATTAACGTTGCGTAGGAAACCTTGGACTTCTGGCGAGGGGGTTTTTCACCCCCTTTATCGTTACTCATGTCAGCATTCGCACTTCTGATACCTCCAGCAAACCTCGCAGTTCACCTTCAACGGCTTACAGAACGCTCTCCTACCATCGCAATAAATTGCGATCCGCAGCTTCGGTATGTAGTTTTAGCCCCGTTAAATCTTCCGCGCAAACCGACTCGACCAGTGAGCTATTACGCACTCTTTAAAGGAATGGCTGCTTCTAAGCCAACCTCCTGGCTGTCTGGGCCTTTTCACATCGTTTCCCACTTAACTACAATTTTGGGACCTTAGCTGACGGTCTGGGTTGTTTCCCTTTCCACTACGGACGTTAGCACCCGCAGTGTGTCTGCCATGCTCATACTTTCAGGTATTCGGAGTTTGCAATGGTTTACTAAGTCTTGACGACCCGCTAGCCATAACAGTGCTCTACCCCCTGAAGTAATACATGACGCTCTACCTAAATAGATTTCGGAGAGAACCAGCTATCTCCGGGTTTGTTTGGCCTTTCACCCCTATCCACAGCTCATCCCCTCATTTTTCAACATAAGTGGGTTCGGGCCTCCAGTTAGTTTTACCTAACCTTCACCCTGGCCATGGATAGATCACCCGGTTTCGGGTCTACTCCCAGCAACTATTCGCCCATTTAAGACTCGGTTTCCCTACGGCTCCCCTAATGGTTAACCTTGCTACTGAGAAGTAAGTCGCTGACCCATTATACAAAAGGTACGCAGTCACGGAATAAATCCGCTCCCACTGCTTGTATGCATACGATTTCAGGTTCTATTTCACTCCCCTCCCGGGGTTCTTTTCGCCTTTCCCTCCCGGTACTCGTTCACTATCGGTCATTAGAGCGTATTTAGCCTTGGAGGGTGGTCCCCCCATATTCAAACAGCGTTTCACGTGCGCCGCCTTACTCGATTTCACCTAAATTAAATTTTCCTGTACGGGACTATCACCCTGTATCGTTGAACTTTCCAGAACATTCTAGTAATTTAAAATAGGCTTAAGGGCTGGTCCCCGTTCGCTCGCCGCTACTAAGGGAATCTCGGTTGATTTCTTTTCCTCTAGGTACTTAGATGTTTCAGTTCCCTAGGTTAGCCTCCTTAACCTATGTATTCAGTTAAGGATAATGGTCTGATGACCACTGGGTTTTCCCATTCGGAGATCTCCGGGTTAAAGCTTATTTATCAGCTAACCGAAGCTTATCGCAGATTATCACGTCCTTCATCGCCTTCTAATGCCAAGGCATCCGTCGTATGCACTTATTCACTTGACCATATAACCCCAAATTATCTGCCTGTGTTTCCAAATTTCATCCTCTTTCTGCGTTATTTTTTTTCGTTCAGTCAGTCATGTAGATTAACTACACTCCTTCCTTCTCTTAAAAAATTCCTTGAAAAAGAATAAAGTTTAAAACCACAAACCTATAAAAGGTTATCTGGTTTCGTATTTCACCTTGAAGTCACAAATTGTGATAAATCACAATCGGTGAATTCTTTTTTTATTTTTCAATGAGAGAAATTAATCTCTCAATGAGAATCCATATTTTTTGAAATTGTTGTGTCAATGCAATACACCAATGATAACTGTCATCACAACAGTTATCGCGTTGTTATATTGTATATTTACAAACTTTACTTCATGTATTAAATTGTTAAAGAGCTCCACAGCCGAAGCCGCGGTATAAAAACTTAAACAAAGTAACTAATCAAATTAGCTTGTTTAAGTTTTTAAGTGAAAGATTAAGTGGTGGAGCCAGGGAGGATCGAACTCCCGACCTCTTGCGTGCAAGGCAAGCGCTCTCCCAGCTGAGCTATGGCCCCATTAGTTATTCTTGTTACTAATTATATAACTTTTGCAAACAACAAGGCATTTTTTAATGAAGTTTGCAAATTGCAAATGAATTAAAAAATAACACCGTTATTGGTAAAAGTGGTGGGTCTGGGTGGATTTGAACCACCGACCTCACCCTTATCAGGGGTGCGCTCTAACCAACTGAGCTACAGACCCGACAAAAAACTACGAATAGTTTAGAAGGGATCACTTGGTCTTTCTTCTCATTAAATTTCTATCAAACAACTTGTTGTGGACACTCATACATTTCTTAAGGAGGTGATCCAACCCCAGCTTCCGCTAGGGTTACCTTGTTACGACTTTACCCCAGTCATGAATCACACCGTGGTAACCGTCCCCTGTAAACAGTTAGACTAGCTACTTCTGGTGCAACCCACTCCCATGGTATGACGGGCGGTGTGTACAAGACCCGGGAACGTATTCACCGTGGCGTTCTGATCCACGATTACTAGCGATTCCGACTTCATGCTCTCGAGTTGCAGAGAACAATCCGAACTGAGACGATTTTTAGAGATTCGCTTCCCCTCGCAGGGTCGCGGCCCACTGTCATCGCCATTGTAGCACGTGTGTAGCCCAGCCCGTAAGGGCCATGAGGACTTGACGTCATCCCCACCTTCCTCCGGCTTGTCACCGGCAGTCCCCCTAGAGTGCCCAACTAAATGATGGCAACTAAGGGCGAGGGTTGCGCTCGTTGCGGGACTTAACCCAACATCTCACGACACGAGCTGACGACAGCCATGCAGCACCTGTATTTGGTCCAGCCGAACTGAAAGATTCCATCTCTGGTATCCGCGACCAATATGTCAAGGGCTGGTAAGGTTCTTCGCGTTGCTTCGAATTAAACCACATGCTCCACCGCTTGTGCGGGCCCCCGTCAATTCCTTTGAGTTTTAATCTTGCGACCGTACTCCCCAGGCGGGGTGCTTAACGCGTTAGCTGCGTCACCGAGAGCCTAACTCCCGACAACTAGCACCCATCGTTTACGGCGTGGACTACCAGGGTATCTAATCCTGTTCGCTCCCCACGCTTTCGCACCTCAGCGTCAGTATCTAGCCAGGTAGCCGCCTTCGCCACTGGTGTTCTTCCAAATATCTACGAATTTCACCTCTACACTTGGA
>JAERTA010000008.1 GCA_016845205.1 Gammaproteobacteria bacterium | reverse complement strand
GGTCATCGGTACCTTTGAGTGGTGCACAGTTCGTTTGTTTGGCAAAGTACCAACGCTTGATATTATTACTGGTATCTCTGTTGCTGTTATTACCGTTCTAACGGACAATTTAGCGTTAGCGGTTATTGTGGGTGTTATCTTATCTGCCTTATCTTTTGCTTGGGAATCAGCCAGTAAAATTTTTGTTAACCAAACACAAAATGAGCAAGGCAACAACGTATATGAAATTCATGGCACTTTATTTTTTGCCTCAAAAGATCGCTTTCAGGAGTTATTTAACCCGAAAGAAGACACGAATGACGTTTACATTGATTTTGGTAACTCTAGAGTGCTAGATCACTCAGCTATTCAAGCCATTGATAAATTAGCTGCACGTTACAAACGCGTAGGAAAAACACTACACTTGCAACACTTAAGTGCTGAGTGTCGGTTGCTGCTTAAAACAGCTAAAAACCTAGTGGAGGTTAATGTATTAGAAGACCCAACCTATCACGTTGCAGATGATAAACTCGCCTAACAAACGCTTGAAAATCTGCCTTAATATTTGTACAATATGCTTATATTGATTAATATTGGAGACAACACATGAATAAAATCTTACCAGTTGTTGTACTGTTGGCATCAACTCTAACAAGTGCACATAGCCCTTTTCAATCTGGGTTTTTTAACCAAGGATTTAACGATGGATTTTGGCGTGATTTTGATCGTCAATTTCAACGCTTAGATCATGAGATGAACCGCCTACAACATTCGGCAAATCGCTTTAGCTCACAATCAAGACAACGCTTTGATAAAGACAGCAATAGCTACGTGGTCGAGGTAAAAATATCAGGTCTCAACAAAGAAGATATTGCTATCTCAACGCATAAAAACATGCTTGTTATTAAAGGTGCACGCAATAGTGAAAAAACCGGTGACAACCAAAGCGCCAGATCATCAACAAGTTTTTCTCACTCGATGTCTATTCCGCGTGATGGCGACACAGATAGCATAAGTGCAGACTTTAAAGATGGCGTGCTAACCGTGTCTATTCCAAAGCTAGACAAACCAAAACCACAAGTTAAAAAGATAACCATTAACTAGTTATCGACCAGGTTCATCGCCCCAAAGTAATTTGTGCATTTGCACCTGCATGCGTACATTCAGTTGTTTGTCTAAAATCCACTCAGCCAATTGCGTGGGAGTAAGTGCATCAAACACTGGTGAAAATAAGACACTAGCATCGGTTGGATATTTTTCTAAAACATCAACACTCCAGTTGAAATCGGCTCGAGAGCCAATCACAAATTTCAATTGATCTTTAGCTTTAAGTTTGGCAATATTGTCATATTTATTGTGCTTTGATTCATCTGATGATGGGGTTTTAATGTCCATGACGACTGACACATCTGGGTTGACAGCGCCAACATCAATACTGCCACTGGTTTCTAACGATACTTGGTAATCGTCCTTAATCAGTGCATCTAACAAAACATGGCAATCAATTTGAGCGAGTGGCTCACCACCAGTGACGCATACGTAGCGTGTATTGTATTGCTTAACTTCGGCTAATATTTCATCAATACTGAGCATATTTTTACCCTTAAAGGCATATTCAGTATCGCAATAGGTACAACGTAGTGGACAACCAGTTAGGCGTATAAACACCGTTGGCAAACCTACTTCACGAGCCTCGCCTTGTAGTGAATAAAATATTTCGTTAATGTTTAAACTGACCATCTTTAAGTTGTTTTATTTGGTTACGAACATCCGCTGCTTGCTCAAATTTTAGCTCTTCTGCAAAAGCGTACATTTGCTTTTCTAAGTGCTTTATCTCTTTGGCCAATTGCACCGGTGAGAGTTGCTTCTGAATGTTTTCATTCACTATATTATCGTCATTTTCTTGACTGGTGATATCTGTATCTAAAATATTAATAATTGGCTTCACAACGCCTTTTGGCGTAATGTTGTGCTTCTCGTTATAAGCTTGTTGCTTTTCTCGACGTCTATTGGTTTCACTCATGGCGCGTTCCATCGAGCCAGTAATTCGATCAGCATACAAGATTGCCTTACCATTTACATTACGCGCTGCCCTTCCCATGGTTTGAATCAGTGAACGCTCAGAGCGTAAAAAACCTTCTTTGTCCGCATCTAAAATCGCCACTAACGACACCTCGGGAATATCCAAGCCTTCTCGAAGTAAGTTAATACCCACTAAAACATCAAACACACCTAAGCGTAAATCACGAATAATTTCCACCCGCTCAACTGTATCCACATCAGAATGCAAATAACGAACTTTAACATTATGATCGTTCAAATAATCGCTGAGTTGTTCAGACATGCGCTTAGTTAAAGTGGTAACCAACACGCGCTCATCCACTTCTACACGTTTGTGTATTTCACTTAGTAAGTCATCTACTTGTGTGTCCACAGGACGAACATCAATGGTTGGGTCTAACAACCCCGTTGGTCTTACCACTTGCTCTGCAATCACATTCGACACCTCTAACTCATAAGCTGCTGGCGTGGCTGAGACCAAAATGCATTGGTGTGCTCGATCTTCAAATTCGTTAAATTTTAATGGGCGATTATCTAATGCTGATGGCAGTCTGAAGCCAAACTCTACCAGTGTTTTTTTACGCGCTCGATCGCCGTTATACATACCACCAATTTGGCTAACGGTTACATGTGATTCATCCAAGATCACCAATGCATCATCAGGCAAATAATCCATTAATGTGGGTGGTGGATCCCCTTCTTTTCTGCCAGATAGATAACGTGAATAGTTTTCAATACCATTGCAATAACCTAACTCACGCATCATTTCAATGTCCATTTGCACACGCTGAGTGAGACGCTGTTCTTCTACCAATTTATTCATTGATAGCAACTCTTTACGTCTAAGCTTAAGCTCGGCTTTAATATCATCCAAAGTATTTAAAATTTTAGATTTAGGAGTAACGTAATGCGTTTGTGGGTAGATAGTAATCCGTTGCAAAGATTTAAGCTTTTCACCGGTTAACGGATCAAACCAATAAATTGCTTCAATCTCATCGTCAAACATTTCAATACGAATGGCCTGTTCTTCAGAATCCGCTGGAAAAATATCAATCACTTCACCCTTAACTCTAAAATGTCCTCGTATTAAAGTCACATCGTTACGCGTATATTGCATTTGCGATAGGCGCGATAAAATCTCTCTTTGATTGGTCACTTCACCCACGCTCAGATGCAATAGCATTTGCATATAACTGTCTGGATCACCCAAACCATAAATCGCCGAAACACTGGCAATAATAATAACGTCTTCTCGCTCTAGTAAAGCCTTGGTTGCAGATAGGCGCATTTGCTCTATTTGTTCGTTAATTGAGGAATCCTTCTCAATGTAGGTGTCACTCGCTGGCACATAAGCTTCAGGCTGGTAATAGTCATAATAAGAGACAAAATATTCCACCGCATTATTGGGAAAAAACTCTTTCATCTCGCTGTATAACTGGGCAGCCAGTGTTTTATTTGGCGCCATAATTAAACTAGCACGCTTGGTTTGTTTGATTACATTAGCCAAAGTAAACGTCTTGCCCGATCCGGTAACACCGAGCAATGTTTGAAACTTCTCACCAGCGTTCACGCCGTCCACTAAAGCTTTAATGGCTTTTGGCTGATCTCCCGTTGGAGAAAATTGCGATTCTAGTTGAAATTTTTTACCCACTGCGCGTTATTTTGATTAACATAAAACCTTCGATTTTAACACTTTAAAAGACAATGACAATTCTTTCAGATCGGGTTGGAAAAGTAAAACCTTCAGCCACACTCGCTGTTACCGCTAAAGCCAATGAACTTAAAGCTCAAGGCATTCAAATCGTACCCATGGGATCAGGTGAGCCTGACTTTGATACACCAGAAAACATTCAACAAGCAGGTATTGATGCCATTAAAAACGGACAAACGCGCTACACAGCCGTTGATGGTACACCAGATCTAAAAAACGCCATTATCGACAAATTTAAACGTGAGAATGACCTAGACTATTCAACAACTGAAGTGATGGTGTCATCAGGTGGCAAACAAGTGTTTTACAATCTGTGTCAGGCAGTATTAGATGCGGGCGACGAAGTTATTATTCCGTCCCCTTACTGGGTGAGCTATCCTGATATGGTAATCTTGGCTGACGCCAAACCGGTGATTGTAAAAACTGGTCTAGAGCAAGACTTTAAAATCACGCCATCGCAATTAGAAGCCAGTATTAATAGTAACACCAAGTTATTTGTGATGAACAGCCCTTCTAATCCAACCGGTGCAGTTTATACAAAGGATGAATTAAAAGCGCTCGCAAATGTACTCACAAATCATCCTCACGTGTTGATTATTACCGATGATATCTACGAACATATTCGCTGGGGTAATGATGATTTTATCAATATTGTGATGGTTGATACGTCACTTAAAGATCGCACTATTATTCTTAATGGCGTTTCCAAAGGCTATGCGATGACAGGTTGGCGCATTGGTTATGGTGCAGGCCCAGAAAACATTATTAAAGCCATGAAAAAGATTCAAGGTCAATCAACCTCCAACCCATGTTCTGTCGCCCAGGCAGCGGCACTAGAGGCACTAAACGGCGATCAAAGCATTATCACCACTATGGTCGATGCCTTTGAAGAACGTCATGAATACATCGTTAATGCACTTAACGACATTGATGGGGTTGAATGCCCAAGATCACAAGGTGCTTTTTACTCTTTTCCAAGAGTCGAAGGATTGATCAAGCGTTTGGGGTTAAAAGATGATGTCGAGTTATCTACTTATTGCTTAGAAAAACTTAATATTGCACTGGTGCCAGGCTCTGCTTTTGGTGCGCCAGGTTATGTGCGTTTTTCATTTGCCACCAGTATGGATAATATTGAACAAGCAGTAACACGGCTTGCTAACGCTTAGATAGTCTCAACACTAAGTTGTGCTTTAAAACACAAGACGCTTTTCGCTCTCCCCCTCAGCGCTGAGTGATTGTTATTATAGAGTTTTTTCTTAATAATAAAGTTCTTTTTGAACAATAAAAAGACTATCGCCTTCTTTTACTATTTTTGAACTTTTTTACAGCAATGCGATGATGAAAATCGTTATTATGTTTTCGTAAATGTTGCTGCTTTGACGCACCCCTAAAATTCGAGTAAGGCACCAAACAATCCTCTTTATTACCTATTAAGTCGCTACGCCCCATTCGCTTTAATGCTTTACGTAATACATCCCAATTTTTAGGGTCATGGTAGCGCAAAAACGCTTTATGTAATTTTCGTTGTTGTCCGCCACGTGGTGTTTTTACCGATTCTGAATTTCGCGTAATTTTCTTTAGTGGGTTTAATTCGCTATGATACATCGCAGAGGCTATTGCCATTGGCGTAGGAATAAACGCTTGCACTTGATCAGGTTTAAAATCATTTTTCTTTAACCATAAGGCTAGATTTAACATGTCTTCATCTGAGGTGCCTGGGTGTGATGAGATAAAGTAAGGAATTAAATATTGTTCTTTTCCTGCCTGTTTAGAATAACGATCAAACAATTTTTTAAATTGATAATATGAGCCAATACCTGGCTTCATCATTTTTGACAAAGTATCATCTTCAGTATGTTCAGGTGCAATTTTTAAACGCCCACCTACATGATGAGTAACCAATTCCTTGATATATTCAGGATCACGCACTGCCAAATCATAACGCAAACCTGAGGCAATAAAAATACGTTTAATGCCTTTTAGCTGGCGTGCACGTTTGTATAATTTAGTCAGTGGCCTATGATCTGTGCCCAAATTAGGACAAATACCTGGGTAAACACAGCTCAGACGGCGACACGCAGATTCGATTTTTTCATCTTTACACGCAAGACGGTACATATTGGCAGTTGGTCCGCCAAGATCAGAAATATTGCCTTTAAAATCTTTATCCGTATCACGAATCGTTTCAATCTCTTGAATCACTGAATCCTCTGAACGACTTTGAATAATACGCCCCTCATGCTCGGTAATAGAGCAAAAAGTACAGCCACCAAAACAACCACGCATAATGTTAATTGAATAACGAATCATATCAAAAGCAGGAATCTTTAGATCACCATAAACAGGATGCGGGTGGCGTGTATAAGGCAATTCAAAGACGCTATCGAACTCTTTCATAGATAAAGGAATTGGTGGCGGATTTAACCAAACATCCCGTTCACCATGGCGCTGCACTAAAGCTCTCGCATTGCCCGGATTTGTTTCTAGGTGAAATACACGTGACGTATGTGC
>JAERTA010000007.1 GCA_016845205.1 Gammaproteobacteria bacterium | reverse complement strand
GCTATCTCATAGTGTCTCATGAGTTCTTTCTCCTTATGGTTATTATAAAAATAGCTTGCCACACCATGTGATCAAGCAAGGGAGTGGGTATTTTATACTTTTTTTGCATCATCTTTTGCTTTTTTACTGCGTTATTTTCTGTACTCAATCAGTCATATAGATTATCTACACTCCTTCAATCGTTTGAAAATGCCTTGTTAAAAAATAAAATACTCGATAAAAATTATTAAACAATATGCTTTGTGGTGGTTTTTTATAATTATTAAGAAAGTAGATAATATGAAAAAATCTTTAATTGAGTGGATTTTGTTAAAATCAACTCAATTATGAATAAGAGATGTTTAATTTTTGGCTTCAAAATCAATCAAGGTTAAATGGTTAAAGCGCTTAATACTGCTGAGTATTTTGTTGTTTGCTGTGTATCTAAGTTATTTAAACAACTTGGTAAGAACTGAGTTTTCAAAGCCGCTAACATCGATTCATTCTGCATTGCCATTAGAGCAACACCCTAAGCCATTGTTAAATATGCTGTTGTTGGTGGAGGATCAGTCGTTTTTTAATCATTCGGGTGTGGATTTTAAAGAGATTGCCAGAGTGTTGCGTGATTATTGGCTGCATGACAAGCCAATACGGGGCGCGAGTACGTTAACTCAGCAACTGATTAAAAATACTTTGCTGACGAGAGAGCAAACCATTAGTCGCAAACTTAACGAAGTATTGATGGCGTTATTGCTCGAAGTGTCGTTTGATAAAGACTTTATTCTTAACCGTTATATGAATACGGTGTATCTTGCACAGCAAGGCAACACCCCAATCTACGGATTCGAGAAGGGTGCGCAATTTTACTTTAACCAGTCTATTGGCGATTTATCCGCTGAGGAAATGGCAACCATGGTAGCTTTGGTAAAAGGGCCAAGTTATTACCATCCGATCAAACACGCAAAAAGATTAGCCAAACGTAGACAATTGGTTTTATCTATCTATCACAAGTTTGAGAAAATTGTAAAATGATCAAATCATGAATTTATTAGCCATCGACACTTGTACTGAAGTTTGTTCAGTAAGTCTTTATACCAACGGTGTGAAAATTAACCGTTTTGTTAAAGACGTGGCAAAAAGCTCAGGGCTGATTTTGCCACTGTGTGATGAAGTGTTTGCTGAGGTCGATATCACGGTGGCCGATTTGGATAGCATTATTTATACTAAAGGCCCTGGTGCATTTACCGGTGTGCGTATGTGTATTGGCGTGGTGCAAGGCATGTCATTGGCGCATGATATTCCCACCATGGGTTTTTCTACTTTAGAGCTTGTGGGTTTTGGCGCGGCTAAAAAATACAAGTCTGATAAAGTCGCTGTAGCACTTGATGCACGTATGGGTGAGGTGTATTGGGGAGTGTATCAAGATCAAAAACTCTCTAACGAAAGCCTTAAAAACCCAACTGAAGTTGATGTGTTAAATCAAGATTTTATCGGTGTAGGTACGGGCTGGGGCGCTTATGAAGATGACCTATCTAAGCAAACAGGCGTTAATCACTATGAGTCAGATTTTTATCCTAAGGCTGAAAATTTGATTGATTTATATTTAAACCAAAATGGCACGCATAGTAATGAATTGCCACTACCGACTTATTTACGTAATAATGTGGCGCAGAAATCATTAAAATAATTTGCAATTCTTAATCATTAATTATTAATCAGTATGTGGAAATGGATTCAGGCATTTGCCTCACCACAAAATTTTTACCGAATTAGCGAAAAACTGATTCCTTGGTTTTTGTATCCGTTTATTGTCTTAACTTTGGTAGGGCTGTATTGGAGTTTGTCTGCATCACCAGCCGATTATCAGCAAGGCGATAGTGTGCGTATTATGTATGTCCATGTGCCTGCCGCATGGATGAGCTTACTTATTTATGTGGTCATGGCGATTGCTGGGGCGATAGGTCTAATTTGGCAAATTAAGTTGGCTAATGTAGTGGCATCTGTTTCAGCACCAATTGGTGCGGCATTTACTTTCTTGGCTTTAGTCACAGGGGCGGTATGGGGTAAGCCAATGTGGGGTACTTGGTGGGTATGGGATGCACGTCTAACTTCTGAGCTAATCTTATTGTTTTTGTATTTGGCTTACATGTCGCTTAATAACGCGTTTGACAACCCCAAAACTGCCACCAAAGCTTCTTCAGTATTGGCAATTGTGGGCTTGGTTAATATTCCAATTATTTATTATTCAGTGGAATGGTGGAATAGCCTACATCAAGGCTCATCGGTTAGTGTGACTAAAGTGTCCATGCAGATTGATATGTTTATTGCGCTGATGTTAATGAGTTTTGCCTTTAAGTTTTTGTATGGTGCTTTAGTGTTAATGCGAGGCAGAGACGAAGTATTGGTCAGAGAGCAAAATTCACGCTGGGTTAAGGAAATTATTACCGGAGGTCAAAGGTGATAGAGCTACTTGATTTAATGTCATTTGATAAATATACCTACTATATATGGTTTTCATATTTTCTAACTTTTGCGGTAATTTCTATTTTATTTTTCAGAACCAAATCACTTCATGAAAATATAATTACACAATTGCGCATTAAATACTCAAGAGGTAAGTAGATGACTAAAAGACAAAACAGAATGGTGTTGGTTGGACTTTTAATTGCAGGTGCAATTTTAGCGGTAACGCTTTTATTGCAAGCATTGGGCAGCAATACTAACTATTTTTATTCGCCAACTGAAGTAGCAGAAGGCAAAGCGCCGACAGGTAAGAGTTTTCGTTTAGGCGGTCTGGTCGCCAACGGCAGTGTAAAGCGTAAAGATATGACGGTTAATTTTGATGTAACAGACAATAAAAACAAATTCAGTATTGAATATACTGGCATCTTGCCAGACCTGTTTAGAGAAGGTCAGGGTATTATCACCACTGGCTCATTAGTGAATGGTACATTTATAGCAACAGAAGTACTCGCCAAGCACGATGAAAACTACATGCCACCTGAAGTGGCTGACGCATTAGAAAAAACCAAGCAATCTAAACAATAGCCATGGGAAAGTTTTTACCATTAGCTTTATTTGTTGTATTGGCGTATTTTTTATTAGATGGCTTAGGGCGAGACACTAAGAAACTGCCTTCGCCATTAATTGGCAAAACCTTTCCTAATCTTGAAGTGGTGGATTTTCATACGGGAGAAAAATACCTAACCCAAGATAAATTAAAAGACAAAATATCGCTGGTCAACGTTTGGGCATCTTGGTGTGCTACTTGCCATGTAGAACATCAAATGCTAATTAACATTGCCAAGTCTAATTCAGTGCAAATGATGGGCGTTAACTATAAAGATGAAAAAAAATCAGGCACTTGTGTTGAAGCAGATCGAGATCATACTAATTTTGGCGATTGTTTTTTAAGTATGCGTGGCAACCCATTTGATTTTGTTGTTTTTGATAAATCGGGGAAATTGGGTTTAGAATTAGGTGTGTATAGAGTGCCGGAGACTTTCTTAGTGGATGATAAAGGCGTGATTATATTCAAACACTTAGGAGAAGTTACGCCTCAGATATGGAAAAACGATATCTTGCCTTTAATTAACCAATTAAAAAAAATAGAGTATTAATAGAAGACAGGGAATGCCATATTTTTTACGAAAAGCTATTGACAGTAAGGTTTTTTGATGGATAATTCATTTGAAATTCCTTTACTTAAAGGCTTAGATTTTTTTAACCAAGAATAATATTTTTTACACAGGAGAACAAAAAAATGAATAAATCAGATTTAGTAGCAGCAATTGCAGATGCTTCAGGTTTAACTAAGGCAGATGCAGCTCGCGCATTAGACGCAACAACAGGTGCAATCACTGGTGCATTAGCAGGTGGTGATAATGTAGCAATCACTGGCTTTGGTAGCTTTGTTGTTAGAGATCGTGCAGCACGCACAGGCCGCAATCCACAAACAGGTGCAGCTATTCAAATCGCTGCTTCTAAAATTCCAGCATTTAAAGCAGGAAAAGCTCTAAAAGAATCAGTAAATTAATTTTTATTTGAGTATAATATGCCCGGTGCTTAGTTTAAGTATTAGGCATATTTTTTTGGGCGCTTAGCTCAGTTGGGAGAGCATCGCCCTTACAAGGCGAGGGTCACAAGTTCAAGTCTTGTAGCGCCCACCAAAAAAATTCGGAGCGGTAGCTCAGTTGGTTAGAGTGCCTGCCTGTCACGCAGGACGTCGCGGGTTCGAATCCCGTCCGCTCCGCCATAACTTTTTTGTTGGTTATGGCCTTCGAATTCATCCGATTTTTATCTAAACAAATTCATCGAACAAAGCCATCTAAGTGCGCGAAGTTTTTCGTTTATAATTCTTATTTTTTTATTAATAATTAATGGCTTTAGTCGCTTTGCCGAATAGGCTGTTCACATCATCACTATGTTAAGTTCTATTAAAGATAAAACCAAAGGTCCAATTACGATTGCTATTGTCGTATTAATTTCATTAACTTTTGTCATTACGGCACTTTATGGTATTGATTTTAATAGCTCTGGCAGTGTGGTTGCTAATGTAGATGGGGAGGAAATTTCTCAAAAAGAGTTTTTATCAGAGTTTGATCCAAAGAAAAGACAACTCCAACAAGATCTGGCTGAAAAATACACGGCTGAATTTGACAACATGCTAAAGCAATCAACTTTAGAGTCAATGATTAATAGGCGCCTTTTAGATCAATTAGCTGAAAATATGGGTCATGCAACAACTGCAGAAGAGCTGCAAACACTGATTCAATCTAACAACCTTTTTAAGGTTGATGGCCAATTTTCTATAGAAAGATACAAGAAGCTACTAGCGCTTAATGGTTATAGTGATGTTAAATACGAGTCAACCAAATTAGCAGAACTAACCCAGGGCCAGATTAAATACAATTTACTAGACTCTGCTTTTGTTACACCTTCTGCATTAAAAAACCTGCAAGCACTCAATGATCAACAGCGTGAGTTTAGTTATATTCAGTTAAATGCAGATAATTATTCAGACAAAGTAAAAGTGGCCGCCGAGAGTGTAAAAGATTTTTACGACAATCAGAAAGAGTCTTTCTTTGAACCTCAAAAATTAAAAGTTGATTTTGTTGAATTGTCACTTGATCAAATTAGTAAAACTATTCAAGTTAATGATGACGAGTTGTTTAACTTCTATGAAGACGAGAAAGAACGCTTTACAACTGAAGAGGAGCGTCAAGCTCAACATATTTTGGTTGATTCCGAACAACAAGCCAAACAGATTGTTGCTCAGTTAAACAAAGGCGCTGATTTTGCTAAATTGGCAGCAAAGCATTCCCAAGATACAGGCTCGAAAGATGCTGGTGGCGACCTTGGGTTCTTTACCTTAGGTGTAATGACGCCTGAATTTGAAGCTAAGGTATTTAGCATGAAAGCAGGCGAAGTCAGTAGCCCAGTTAAAACAGAGTTTGGCTATCACGTGATTAAATTGAATGCCATTCAAGCAGGTGAGATCAAGCCGTTTGAATCCGTACGCGATGACTTGACCAAGCTTTATCAACAAACAAAAGCGCAAAAATCACTTTATGATTTAACTGAACAATTAACCAATTTGGCTTATGAGGTTAGCTTGGAAGAGGTGGCTGATCAAATGAGCCTGACATTAAATACGTCTGATTTTTTTACTCAAAACAGCGCACAGTACGAGCAAAAGTTTGTTGATGCAGCTTTTAGTGATGTTGTGTTTAATAAGGGTGAAAATTCTGAACCAATTGAATTGTCTGGCGATAAGGTGGTTGTGCTCAGAGTAAAAGAAAAATTAGCGCAACGACAAAAATCATTTGATGAAGTTAAGGGTGAGATTAATACACACCTAACAACGTTATTAGCAAAAACTTTTGTCGATAATATTGCTAAACAAATTACAGAATTATTAACAAAGGGTGACAATGAAGCGGCGCAGGCGCTAATGAACAAGAACCAACTTCAGTGGAACGAGATTGGCTGGATTAAGCGTGATTCTGATAAAGCTGATGTTGTTATTGTTAATAAGGTATTTGCCTTACCTAAGCCAAATAGTAGTACAACTTATAGTGCACAAAGTTTGGACAAGCGCCAATCGGTTGTGATTGCATTATCAAAAGTTAAGACTTCTAATGAAGCGCCAAGTAGTGCCTTAAAAAACTCTTTGTTAAATTTTGAGTCTGACGAAATGTTTAAGAGTATTCTGACTACTTTAAGAAAAAACGCAGATTTAGAAATTTTTACTGAGCGTTTATAGATTAAGCTGATTTTAAAACAAAAAAAGACCTGCTAAATTTGGCAGGTCTTTTTTTTTGGATGAGCTTTATTGGTTATAAATCAGGGCCTTTGTCATAAAAGTTGTAACCTGAGTCAATATAAGTCACTTCACCGGTGATGCCTGATGCTAAGTCTGAGCATAAGAAAGCCGCTGCATTGCCCACTTCTTCAATAGTGACATTGCGTTTAAGTGCTGATGAGTCGGCAGCGTAATCTAATAGCTTGCCAAAGTCTTTAATACCGGAAGCCGCCAATGTTTTGATTGGACCAGCTGATACAGCATTGACACGAATACCTTTTTCAGGGCCCATTGCAGCCGCCATATAGCGAACATTAGCTTCAAGTGAAGCCTTAGCAACACCCATAACATTGTAGTTAGGAATAGCGCGAATAGCGCCTAGGTAACTTACTGTTAATAGGGCGCCATTCTCATTTAACATTGGGCTTGCACTTTTGGCTAAAGCAGTAAAGCTGTATGAGCTAATATCATGAGCTTGTGCGAATTTTTCACGTTCAGTTACCTCTACATAGTTTCCATCTAATTGTGAGCGATGGGCAAATGCAACAGAGTGAACTACGATGTCAAAATTATCCCAATGCTGTTTTAATTCACTGAAAGTTTTGTTAATACTATCATCCGAAGAAACATCGCATTGAATAACAATGTTTGAGTTGCAGACTTCTGCACATTTATCGACACGTTTTTTTAATTTTTCATTTTGATAAGTGAGCGCAATTTCACAGCCTTGTTTGGCCATTGATTCGGCAATACCCCATGCAATAGATCGATTAGATGCAACACCAACAACCAGTGCTCTTTTTCCTGTTAAAAAACCCATAAGACTCCTTAAGTATTTATAATTGATATGATGTTGAATTATAAACATATAAAGCTTTTAATATGGGTTGTTTTACCTCTATTGGGTGCCTGTACTGAGCCTTGGAATAATCCGTACTCAGATGCGCAAAGTTTAGACAATGCACTTTATAGCTCTTTTTCTGCACGTCCAAAGCATTTAGATCCAGCACGTTCTTATTCTTCAAATGAGTGGACTTTCATCCAATCAGTGTATGAAACACCGTTGCAATATCATTATTTAAAGCGACCTTACACACTAATACCAGGTGTGTTGGCAGATATGCCAACAGTGTATTATTACAATAAAAATGGTGATGAAGTCCCAGCTAAAGATCGACAATCTGCGATTTATTCTGAATATATTTTGCAAATAAAGCCTGGAATAATGTACCAAGATCACCCTGCTTTTGTTGAGAAAAATCTTGCTTTAAGTAATGATGAACTTCGTCGTGTCGATCATTTGAGTGATTTTTCTAAAACAGCAACCAGAGAGTTGGTTGCCAGTGATTTTGTGCACCAGATTAAGCGTTTGGCTAATCCAAAAATACACTCCCCAATATTAAGCTTAATGAGCGAGATGATTGTTGGCCTTGATGATCTAAATGCCGAACTTAAAAAAGTAAAGGGCGCGCTAGATTTAACCCAACATCAAATATCAGGCGTTAAAGCGCTCGATAAGTATCGTTATTCTATAAAAGTAAATGGTGTTCAAGAGCAGTTTTTGTATTGGCTAGCCATGCCATTTTTTACCGCTGTACCACCAGAGGCAGATGCGTTTTATGCGCAACAAGGTTTGATTGATAAAAATATTGTATTGGATTGGTATCCTGTAGGTACAGGGCCTTTTCAGTTAACGATTAATAATCCGAACAAGGAAATGATTCTTCAAAGAAATCCGAATTTTCATGATGAATACTATCCGAGTGAGGGAGAAGACAGTGATGCAGAAAACAACCTGTTGGCTGATCAAAATAAGAAATTACCATTTTTAAATAAAGTGCATTTTTTATTAGAAAAAGAAACCGCACCTTATTGGAATAAGTTCTTACAAGGTTATTATGATCAGTCAGGCATCTCAAGCGATAATTTTGATCAAGCTATTGAGGTTAAGGCTAAAGGTCAAACGGTTTTGGCACCAAGAATGAGTGATAAAAATATTCGCTTACTCACCAGCAATAGTACCAGTGTTTATTACACTGCGTTTAACATGTTAGACAAAACGGTTGGTGGCTATACGCCGTCAGCTAAAAAATTAAGACAAGCCATCTCAATTGCTATTGATGAAGAAGAATATATTTCTATCTTTAGAAATGGTCGTGGCAGTGCGGCGCATGGGCCAATCCCTGCTGGTATTTTTGGTGCAGCCGAGGATTACAACCCTTTTGTTTATGATGCACTAGATAAGCGTAAGGACATCTCTCAAGCGAAAGATTTAATGTCTCAAGCGGGTTATGACAAAGGTATTGATCCATCTACCAATAAACCTTTGGTTTTATACTTTGATACAACATCCAGCAGCGCAGAAGACCAGCCAAGACTAGATTGGATTAGAAAACAATTCAAAAAAATCGGCATTCAGTTGGTGATTAGATCAAGTAGTTATAATCGATTGCAAGATAAAATGAGCAAAGGTCAAACCCAATTATTTGAACTTGGTTGGAATGCAGACTATCCTGATCCAGAAAATTTCTTATTTTTACTGCATGGTAAAAATTCTAAAGTTGAAACGGGTGGAGAGAATGGCGCCAACTACCAAAACGATGAATATGATAAATTATTTGAGCAAATGAAAAATATGCCAAATTCTGTTGAACGACAAGCGGTTATCAATAAAATGGTGGCTATATTACGTGAAGATGCGCCTTGGGTTTGGGGTTTTATTCCAAAATCATACGGTCTTTATCATCAATGGTTAACCAACTCAAAACCTCATGCTATGGCAAGAAATACATTGAAATATTTACGCATCAACCCTCAGTTGAGAGATGAGTTTCGTCAAAAACATAATCAAGTGGTTTGGTGGCCAATGATCGTTTTAGTGTTGATGTTGTTAGGCATTGCCTACCGTTTTAAGCGCACATCATGACCAAAACCAAGCATTATTTCTTTTTGTCTTTATTGTTGGTGTTACTAGATCAAATCACCAAATTATTGATTTACGGTTATATTAAGCCTAATAATTCGATTATTATTAATGATTTTTTTAGTCTGACGCATGTGCATAATTATGGTGCAGCGTTTAGTTTTTTAGCCGATCAATCAGGTTGGCAGCGTTATTTTCTGTCTGGTATTTCATTATTAGCCAGTATTGCTATTATTATTTGGATGTATAGAATAGAAGCAAGTCGAATGTTAAAACTTAGTGCCTTGTCTATTCTCTTAGCAGGCGCAGCAGGTAATTTAATTGATCGTTTCTTTCTAGGCTTTGTTATTGATTTTATTGATTTGCATTACCAAACATTTTATTGGCCAGTATTTAACGTAGCAGATATTTTGATTGCTGTGGGTGTGGCATTGTTATTATTTGACGATTTTAAGAAATCATGAGTGATTGTATTGTAGTTGGTGGTGGCGTTATTGGCATGATGAGTGCTCGTATGCTGGCAATTTCAGGCGCCAAAGTTACATTGATAGATCAACGTGAGTGTGGCCATGAATCTTCATGGGCAGGCGGTGGTATTATTAGTCCACTTTACCCTTGGCATTATGATGATTTAACCAATGATTTAAGTTTTGAGTCTCAGGCTGTTTATGAAGAGCTGTGTGATGATTTACATCGCTCTAGTGGAATTGACCCTCAGTATCAAAAATCTGGCTTATTGATGATGGATGAATTTGATTCAACAGAAGCGAAAATGTGGATGGAGCGCTATAAGGTAGATTATCAAAGACATGCTGATGGTGCTTTTTTTTCACATGTTGCTAGTGTTAGAAATCCTAGATTGCTACAAGCACTCAAAATTGACATTATAAACAAAGGGGTAAAAATAGTTGAAAACACCCAAGTTAATCAGCTAATTACTAAAGATGACAAGGTTTTAGGTATTCATAGCTCAGAAGGCGATCTACTTTGTGATAATGTAATTATTTGTGCAGGCGCTTGGAGCTCCCAATTGTTAAATCTAAGCGACAGGATTTTTCCGATGAAAGGCCAAATGATTATTTTTAAGCAAGGCAAGGTTAAATTAAGTCATGTTATTCTTGACCAAGGACGCTATATAATTCCAAGAATTGATGGAAAAATACTGGTTGGTTCAACCATGGAAGATGTTGGTTTTAATCGTGATGTGGATGAGCATATCAAAAACAACTTACATGAGTTTGCTTGGCAACATATCCCAATGTTGGAGAATGTTGAAATTGAGAAACACTGGTCTGGATTTAGACCAGCAAGTGAAACCGAGAAAGTCATTGTGGATAGAGACAAAAATTATCGTAATTTATTTATCAACACCGGGCATTTTCGCAACGGAATTAACATGGCACCTGCTAGTGCCAATCGAATAACGCAATTGATTAATGAATAAAATTTACCTACTTTTAACGCTGTTTTTTTTAAGTTTTACAGTTAATGCAAAATTGATTAAGATTTCAAATACAGGCACTCAATTACAGGATTCATTTGCGCCTTGGTCTTGTGTCATTGATAACAAGGCTAAGCTCATGTGGGAAGTTAAAGTCAGTAAGAAGGGCTTACAAGATGCTCAAAATACCTACACTTGGTTTGATGGTGGCTCTGGTGTAGAAAACGGCGAATATAGTCGCAATTGTCAGTGGGGCGAGGGCTGTAATACACAAGCTTTTATTCAAGCATTAAATCAAAAGAATTTATGTCAATCATCCAATTGGCGCTTGCCAAGCGAGTCCGAATTAATGAGTTTGTTGGTTTACAACGACGACAATCCACTAATCAATCTAAACTATTTT
>JAERTA010000006.1 GCA_016845205.1 Gammaproteobacteria bacterium | reverse complement strand
CATGTTTACTGTGTCCTTTAGGCGGAATAGTCGTGTCTCTAACAATGTGATTAATGGCCCAGGGGTCATGAGTATCATTGCCTTGACCGTCTACAGTCCAGCTTTTAAAAACAACTGTTTTTTCTTCATCAAAATCATTATGAGAATCCAGTTTTCCAGTTTCAAATAAGATATTTCCCTTGCCATCTTTGATTGTTGCTTCAATCCAAATATGACGAACCTGGGTTAAAGAGGTCGGTAGATTGTGACCAGCACCAACATTAAATACATCAACTCCTAATTCAAACAGTTCATCATCCCTTTGTTCAAAACTCAAGGTGAGCTCTGCTGCATTTTGTAGGCGTTTTCTAGCAATGTCAGCGTGTTTACGCTTGCGTAAACTATTTGGCGCCATTAACGAGGAAATAATAGCGTTACCACCAACAAATTCATGTGAGTGCACCACGCTATGGGTTTCTGTTCCTAGTGTAGAGGCTTTCCCGCTTAAGCGAACTTTTTTATTGATAAAAGTTTCAGGGCGTTTCAAAGTCTTAGCAATTTGGATTGCCACTTCAACAGAGTTCATGTGACAATCTTGACAAACAATTTCATTTTGAGCGTAAGGGGAGACCCTCCATTCGTCATAAGTGCGTTCAACTGGCGTGCCGTTTACTGGATGAATAATATTGTGGCAGCTGGCACATAGATTAGCTTTTGTGTGTAATTCTGAATATTGTGTTTCATGGTATGGGGACTTTGAGTTTTTAAGTGGCCCATACTTTATGTGAGTCTCAGTGTCGATAATATGAGAACCATTGCCGTGTTCAGAGGTCAGTGTATCTTCAAGTGGCACAGCGCCAGCAATACTATGACAGACATCACAGGTTACCCCTCGAGCCGCTTTTTCAGAAATACTAAATTCATTGGTGTTTTTATCCCAATGAACTGTATCTGTTAAGACGCCAATTGGGGCATGACAACCTGCACAGTATTTAAATATTTTTCCGTCAGTGGCTTTTAAGCCCTTTTTAAACTCCGCTAAAAAGATTGGATCATTCCATGAGTTGGAATGCATAGAACCACGCCAACCCTCATATTGTTTTGGGTGGCAGCCCGCACAGGTTTCTGGATTTTCAAAGCTATCTAATGTCGCTTTATGGTGATTTTTGGTTCTCAACATTGATGGCGCAAAAGGACGGTCTTTTGTTGGTTCTACATCAAGACCGGCAATATCTTGATTAATACCAACTGACGCTGCGTAAAGAGAGCCAAGGGAGACTGTGCTAAATATAATAAAGAGTAGTGCTGATGTTATATTTTTCATTGTTTTTTCTCCTCTAGTGTAGGCACTAAGTAGCTTGAGTAGTAAGACACCGCTTCGATTTGTTCGTCAGTCATGGTATCAACAATACGGCGCATAACCCTTTCATCATCATTGGTTCGTTTTCTATTTTTAAAATCTTTTAAGGTATTTATTAAGTATTGAGGATGCTGATTAGCCAACACCGGAACGCCTAAATCAACCAATGCGTCACCATTGCTACCATGACAAACAAAACAAGCAGCTTGCCCTGTATCAGCATTACCATGATCATAAAGCTTTTTGCCCAAGGTTAACAAGGCAGTTTTTTGCGCATCAGTTTTAAGGTGGGCAATGTTTTTCATTGCCGGTGTTTTAACTTGAAACTCATAGAAAGCGCCAATATGATGCGCATCAGTTTCGCTAATACTTAGTGCAATACCAGTCATCGTGGTATTTTGACGAGAAGCTTCTTTAAAGTCTTGAATTTGTTTAGCGATATAACTTGCAGGTTGTCCTGCAAGTGCAGGAAAATTTGGTACAAAACTATTGCCTGTAGGGCCATGACAACCCATGCAAGCCATGGTTTTTGATTTGCCTATTTCTGCATCACCTTGTGCATTAGCAGAAAAATTTAGTGTTAGACACATCAGGCCAATAAGCCAATGTTGATAATTGAATGACATTCTCTCTCCCCTTAGAATTTTACCTTCAAGGGAGTCATATTAGCGCCCTAAGGCGAGAGAGTCAAATCAATTAGTAAGCGCTGATATAGCTAATTACTCGATCGTAATGCTTGGGAATGCGCCTAGGGCTTTATCTTGCTGTGTTAATTTAGCAGATACTTTTCTAGCGATTTCTTTGTAGATCTCAGCCACTCGACCATCTGGATCTTTCGCAACGGTTGGCGAGCCTTCGTCTACATCAGTACGAATTTCCATTTCTAATGGTAATGCGCCCAAGAAATTAGCCCCGGCATCTTTGGCCATTTGTTCACCACCGCCAACACCAAAGATAGCTTCTTCGTGACCACAGTTTGAACAAATGTGTAATGACATGTTTTCAACAATACCAAGAATAGGAATATTGACTTTTTCAAACATTGCCAAGCCTTTTTTAGCGTCAAGTAGTGCAATGTCTTGTGGAGTGGTAACAATCACAGAGCCACTCACTGGAATCTTTTGAGAAAGGGTTAGTTGTGTATCACCTGTGCCTGGTGGTAAGTCAATCACCATGTAATCAACACCACGCCATAGGGTGTCACGCAGCATTTGCTCTAGCGCTTGAGTTACCATAGGGCCACGCCAAATCATTGGTGAATCTTCATCTACCAAATAACCAATTGACATGCTCTGCATGCCATGGCCTAGGATTGGCAACAACTTTCCTTCACCAGTTTGCTCAGGTTTAAGCTTAGAAACACCCAGCATTCTTGGCTGAGATGGGCCGTAAATGTCAGCATCCAAAATCGCAACTTTTGCGCCTTCAGCTTGTAGTGCAAGCGCTAAGTTCACCGCAGTGGTTGATTTACCAACACCACCTTTACCTGAGGCAACCGCAATAATATTTTTAACTTCTGGTAAGACATCAACGCCTTTTTGAGTAGAGTAAGTCGCTATTTTGGTTTCGATATTAACGCTTGAGTTATTAATACCCGCATCTGACAATGCTTGAGTGACAGCATCTGATAAGGTCTGGTGATAGCTAGCAGCAGGGTAGCCAAGTACAATATTAACAGTAACTTTATCACCATCAATGTCGATGCTGTCTAGTGCATGTGAGGCGACTAAATCTTGCTCAGTGTAAATATCAACAACGGTTTCAAGAATATTTTCGATTTGATCTTGGGTTAAATCTGCCATCAGTTCCACGTCCAATTAAGTAAAATGATGCTATTTTATCGTATAACGATTATAAGCAAACCTTAATATTAATAAGCTTATTCATACACCCCTTATGTCACAACGAAAAATCCTAGTTACTTCAGCACTGCCTTATGCCAATGGTGAGATCCATTTAGGCCATTTATTGGAATATATCCAAACCGATATTTGGGTGCGTTTTCAAAAGATGATGGGTAATGAATGTCACTATGTGTGTGCTGATGATGCCCATGGTACACCGATTATGCTCAAAGCTAACGAGCTAGGCATCACACCAGAGGAACTGATTGCAGGCGTCAGTGAGCGTCATCAAGCTGATTTTAAAGATTTTGCTATTGGTTTTAGCCAATACCATTCAACCCACTCTGAAGAAAACAAGCAAATTTCCGCTGATATTTACAACAAACTTAATGACGGTGGATATATTAAGACTCGCACCATTTCTCAAGCGTTTGATCCTGAGAAACAAATGTTCCTGCCAGATCGCTTTATTAAAGGCGACTGTCCTAAATGTGGTGCTACTGATCAATATGGTGATAATTGTGAAGCTTGTGGTGCAACGTATTCACCAACCGA
>JAERTA010000005.1 GCA_016845205.1 Gammaproteobacteria bacterium | reverse complement strand
TGACTAATTGTAGTTTTCCAAACTTCTGGGTCGAATTGGTCTGGCGTGCTCGGCAGAAATATTAGCTCGCCTTGATCGGTATCAAACTCACGATAGCTAACTCCCCATGTGTCGCCACTAAAAATTCCTTGAGATTTTTGGTCCCAAATGCACACATGGTGTCTTGCATTACCTGGTGTGTCGATAAACTTCAATGTACGACTACCCAGTGTGATTTTCATCACCATCTTTTGCAATGATGACCTTATCTTCGGGTGTTGGAATTAAATCACCTAAGAATTGTTTAAAAAATAACTCGCCGTATACGCCAATTACACCAGCACGTAGTTTAGAGGGGTCGATTAAATGATTGGCACCATATTCATGCACGTAGACTTTGGCATTCGGCAAGTATTTAATGAGCTCACCTGCACCACCCGCATGGTCAAGATGAATGTGCGTGAGTAGTATGTAGTCAACATTTTCACGTTTGATATTTTTCGCATCCAGTGTGGCTAATAATGTCGGTACAGACAAATAACAACCGGTATCAACAAAAGCAGCACGAGCGTTATCTTCAATCAAATAAGCGGCGACAAAGTCTTTGCGCATGTGCTCGGTGTCAATACAAGTAACACCAAAATCAAGATTATGATAAATAGGGTTCATGGTCTTATTTTAGACAATAAAAAACCGCCCATAAGAGCGGTTTTTTAACAATTAAGTTAATGGTTTAGAAGTCACCTTCTGCACCACCGTTTTGAATACGAGTGATAACACGCTGAACTTCTAGTGCTTTTTCAAGTAAGTAATCAGGTAATGCTGCACCACCATAAATCATAGCGTTCATGTCTAGTGTGTATAACCATCTTTGGCCTTGCTTGTCTTCAATCAATGCTAAACGACAAGGTAAGTAAGCTGAAAATGCATCTGAATGCTCAACCATTGTCATTGCTGTACGAGGTGCACAGTATTGATAGATTTTAAGGAATCTTTGTTTTTCGCCAGTTTGTAATTCAACCATTTCTGATAAAGGTAGCATGCCCACAGAACGAATACCTTCTTCAGTAGCAATACTTTCCATTGCTTCTTCTACGTCTTCGTTTGATACATCATCAGCAACCTTAACACGTACAATAGAAGCCATAGTGATATCACCAGTTTCTAGTAAAGTGTTGGTCATTGGCATGTAGACTTTTTCCATTGACTCTGGGTGGAGTTTTGGTGAAATCACCTCACTAATAATTTTCCCAGTAACACCATCGTACTTCATTTGTAACGATACACCGTAGTAAACAGCGATTGCACCGATAAGCATCAGCACCCATTTAACAATATTAATAACTCCACTCATTTTTTACTCCTCTTTTTTTAATTAAAAACAATAAGAACTTTGAATTTTATCACTCCTTACGCCTAATGTGGGCTAATTTAACCTAAACTCCCAACTCAATAAAATCTATCATTCTGATAATCATCCCTAATTTATGCAAAGGTCTCTAAGGATTTTTTGATGAATGCCATATAATGTTGTTATTATGAATAAAGTCGTATTAATTAACGGGAAAAAACAAACCAAGCTTAGCGTGTTTAATCGCCTAACGCAGTTTGGCGATGGTTTATTTGAAACCTGCTTAGTTAAAGAGGGGCGCCTCTTATTGTGGTCTGAGCACTTTTCAAGGCTAGAAAAAGGCCGACATCAATTAAAAATTAACCCTGTTAGTGAAAAGCAATGGCTCAAAGATATTACTAAGGCATTATCAATTGCTAAGTTAGATCAGGCCATCGTTAAAGTTATATTGTCTCGTGGTGAAAGTCAGCGCGGGTATGGGTTCGAGCCAGACATCGAGCCAACGCGTATTGTTATTGTATCTTTGGCGCCAGAGCAAACTTCTAGCCAATACACGTTAACTACTTGCCAAAGCGGTTATGCCGCCAATCAATTGTTATCTAATATTAAGCATTGTAATCGTCTTGAACAAATATTGGCCAGGGCAGAAATGCATAGCGATGAGTGCATTATGCTAGACGATAATGGCTATGTTATTTCAGTAACGCAGGCTAATATTTTTGCCATCAAGTCAGGCGTACTATTAACACCAGGGCTAGATGAATGCGGCATCGAAGGCACGCGTCGTTCTGTGGTATTAAAAATTGCCGCTGATTCAGGTTTGTCAGTTAATGTTGGCGCACTAACATTGCAAGAGTTGTATGAGTGTGATGAGGTGTTTGTTACTAATAGTGTGGTTGGTATTAAGCCAGTGGCAAAAATTAATCACAAGATTTTTACTCAGCAAGAACAAACCCAACGCTTAGCCCATGCTTTTAATAAGCACACCCTAAAGCGAAAAAACTCAGTTTTATTAAAACCCAAAAAACCTTACTTTAAAGCTTTATTGGCATCAATTATTGTGCTAATGCTGGCTTGGGCCTATTGGGCGAACACAATTAAAACAGTAGAGTCTTTTGTTTATCAAGTGCCTAAGGGTGCTAATATTTCTTCAACGGCAAATGATCTTAAGCGTTATGGATTAATCCATTCAAGTTATTTTGTGGTGACAGCAGCCAAAGTTTTTGGCTTTGAATCAAAATTAAAATCTGGTTATTATGATGTGCATCCAAATATGGGCGTGATTGAGTTATTGAGTAATTTTTCATCGGCAAAAGTAGCCAATCGAAACATTACCCTGATTGAAGGTGAGACCGTGTCTTACTATTATCAGCAATTACTTAATATTAAATCGTTAAAGTCAAGCGGGTCTTTGGATGAAACCATGCGTTTAGCCGGTGTTAAAAAACCTTATGAAGGGTATTTTTGGCCAGATACATATCAAGTAAATTACGGCGATAGTGTTGCCAGTGTGTTTAAAAGAGCCAATCAAATCATGAAACAAAAGCTAGATCAGGCATGGCAAGGTCGTGATAAAACATTAAACCTAAAAAGTGCAGACGATGCGTTGGTATTGGCCTCTTTAATTGAAAAAGAAACCGCGCATAATGAGGAGAAATCAAAAATAGCAGGCGTGTTTATGCGTCGCTTGAAAAAAGGCATGCGCTTGCAAACCGACCCGAGTGTTGTGTATGCTCTTGGTAATCAATATCAAGGCTCACTTAGCAAGAAAGATTTAAAATTTAACAGCCCTTACAATACTTATCGCCACAAAGGTTTGCCGCCAAGTGCGATTGGCTCAGTTGGCCAGTCGTCATTACAGGCAGCCATGCATCCAGCCCCGGGCGACACCTTGTTTTTTGTTGCAAAAAAAGACGGCAGCCACGCCTTTGCAAAAACTTACAAACAGCACCGACTTAATATCAAAAAGTATCTAAAATAAAACCCATGGAAAGAGGAAAATTTATCACCATTGATGGGGTTGAAGGTGCAGGAAAAAGCACACAAATTGATTTTATTTGTGAATACCTAAAAACCAAGGGCATTCGTATTGTATTGACACGCGAACCCGGCGGTACAGAAATTGGCGAGAAAATTCGAACACTCTTGCTAAGCAATTCAACGGGTCAAATGCATGCCGATACAGAATTAATGTTGATGTTTGCTGCAAGAAACGAACACATTCAAAACAAAATATTGCCTGCTTTAGAACAAGGCGACTGGGTACTCAGCGACCGCTTTACTGATAGCTCTTATGCGTATCAGGGTGGTGGTCGTGGGCTAGATGTGAGCCGTATCGCACAGTTAGAGTCTTGGGTGGTGCAAGATTTCACCCCTGACATGACATTATTACTTGATGTGCCAGTTGAGATTGGTATGTCTCGGGTGGAGTCACGAGGTGAGAAAGATCGTATTGAAATGGAAGAAATGGATTTTTTTGATCGGGTTAGACAAGCTTATATTGCACGCTCTAGAGAATTTCCAGATAGAATCAAGCTAATAGATTCATCACAAACGATTGAACATACAACCAAGCAAATTAGCGCAATCCTAGATACATTATGATGCTGCCTTGGCATAAAGCTGCCTTTGAAAAACTCAAAAAGATGATTGATCAAAATCATCTGCCGCATGCATTATTGATTACAGGTGCACCACAAATGGGCAAGTTTGAATTGATGCAGCAATTAATACAGACTTTGTTGTGCCACGATCAATCTTGTGGCGAGTGCGCTGTGTGTCGTGCCATTGCCAAAGACAATCCAAAAGAAATACTAGAGACTTCAACCTTGATTCGAAGATCGCACTACCCAAATATGGTGTATTGTCGAACTGAGGTGAATGACAGAGGTGTAGAATCAAAAAATATTCGCATTAACCAAATCCGTGCTTTTTGTGAAACACTCAACAAAACTGCCGATGACTTGCAAATTGGTGTGTTGTTTTATGCAGACCAAATGAACGTGAGTGCGGCTAATAGTTTATTAAAAACATTAGAAGAACCTAGAGATAATACATTGATTATTTTATTGGCGCACAATCCTAAAAATTTACCAGCCACTATTTTGTCTCGCTGCCAAAGCGTACACCTTTCGCCAGCCTATGACGGAGAAACGCAAGCTTGGCTTGAAGATCATATTAGTCAAATACAAAATGAAGATTTCGATGTTGCACAATTGTTAGAAAATACACATGGCGTGCCCTTTAAAGTACTTTCAGAGCTCTCTGGTGATGGTTTTATTCATTATCAAAACTGGCAAAATCATCTGTTAGATATGGTGATACATCCAACCAAAGTTAACCAAGTGCAAGATTTTGAAGGCAATGAGATAGAAGTGTTGAACTGCTTGCAAAATTTAGTGATTGAAGGCATTCGTTTAAAATCATTAGGCCATGAAGGTGGTTTACTTGAGCTAAACCAAGTGGTAAAAACAGTAAAATCAGATTTTTTGTTTAGATTATTGGATGATATCTATCATGCGATTAGTTTGTCAAAAACCACCGTTAATATTAAATTATTATTGGATAATGTTTTGATTGTATGGTCGCACATTACACATTTAAAGCGCTATCCACAAATTACCAGAACATAAAGGAGTGACGGCATGAGCCAATCAGACAATTTATTTGAACAAGCAAAAACCGTTATTCCGGGCGGTGTTAATTCGCCAGTACGTGCCTTTAATGGTGTGGGCGGTAATCCAATCTTTTTTACTAAAGGCGAGGGTGCGTATTTATTTGATGCTGATGATAAAAAATATATCGATTATGTTGCCTCATGGGGGCCGATGATTTTGGGCCATGCCAATCAAGCGGTAGTTGACGCGGTTAAGCAGACTCTAGAAAAAGGTTTAGGCTTTGGCGCACCCACCGAAATAGAAACCACTTTAGCCAAAAAAGTTTGTGAATTGGTGCCATCGATTGAATTGGTACGCATGGTAAGTTCAGGTACAGAAGCCACCATGAGTGCAATCCGTTTGGCGCGCGGCTTTACCGCTAGAGATAAAATTGTAAAATTTGAGGGTTGTTATCATGGCCATTCAGACTCACTTTTGGTCAAAGCTGGCTCAGGTGCATTAACACTTGGCGTGCCAACTTCACCCGGTGTGCCTGCATCGTTGGCCGAACACACTCTAACATTAGAATACAACAACATTAATCAAGTGCGTGAAGTGCTAAGCGAAGTTGGCGATGAGGTGGCTTGTATTATTGTTGAACCCGTTGCTGGTAATATGAATTGTATCCCACCAGTTGATGGATTTTTACAAGGGCTGCGTGAGGTTTGCGATGAGCACGGCGTGGTGCTTATTTTTGACGAAGTGATGACTGGCTTTAGAGTTGCCCTTGGTGGTGCACAAGCTTTTTACGATGTTAAGCCGGATTTGACCACTTTGGGTAAAGTCATTGGTGGTGGATTGCCGGTAGGCGCCTTTGGTGGCAAACGTGAAATTATGGAATACATCGCTCCACTTGGGCCAGTGTATCAGGCAGGCACACTCTCAGGCAATCCGATGTCAATGTCAGCAGGCTTGGCGATGTTAAACGCACTATCGGATGATGCAAGTTTTTATCAAAATTTAAGCAAAAAAGTACAGATGCTTACTGATGGTATTTTGGCCCAGGCCAAAGCTAACAATATCGGCATGACAGCGAATGTTGTGGGCGGCATGTTTGGTTTATTCTTTACCGATTCAAACGCGGTGACTAACTTTAATGAAACTTCACAGTGCGATGTAGAACGCTTTAAGAAGTTCTATCACTTAATGCTAGAAGAGGGTGTTTACATGGCGCCTTCTGCTTATGAAGCAGGCTTTGTGTCAAATGCGCATACAGATGAGGATATTCAAGCAACGATTGATGCAGCAGGACGTGTGTTTGCTAAACTATGAAAATTAATGTTGTTGAATCAGAATTAAACAAGGCACAAGCCATTCTTGAGAAGCTTAACAACAACATTACTATCTTTGGTTCTGCGCGCATCAGTCAAGACGACCCTTTAGTCAAAGCCGCTTATCAATTAGGCAGGTCTTTATCTGATAGTGGATTCAATGTTTTAACTGGTGCAGGCCCTGGCATAATGAGCTCAGCTAATCGCGGTGCTTTTGAGGGTAAATCAAAAAGCATTGGTTTAAATATCAAACTACCAAAAGAGCAAAAACCCAATCCTTATCTTGATCAGTGCTTGATGTTTGAGCATTTTTTTACCCGTAAAGTCATGCTGATTAAACATGCCGATGCTTGTGTATTTTTCCCTGGTGGGTTTGGTACTGCTGATGAGTTAATGGAAGTATTGACGTTAGTACAAACAAGAAAAGGGAAACAGATTAAAATTTTGTTATTTGACTCAACATTTTGGACACCGCTACTAACTTGGTTTGGTGATTTAGAGAAAAGACAATATATTAATCCAGTAGATTTAACATCATTTGAAATGGTTGATCGTGTTGAACAGATATTAGACAGGCTCGAGGCGTAATATGGCATTGGCAATTTTTGATTTAGATAAAACCCTTATTGGCGGAGATAGCGATTTTCTCTGGGGTGAGTTTATGAGTGAGATCGGTGCAGTTGATCCAAATTCTTATCAAAAGAAAAACCAATATTTTTTTGATGAGTACGCTAAAGGTAGATTGGATATTAATGAATATTTAGAATTTTGTTTAGAACCACTGTCTCAAAACTCGATGTCAACACTCAATGCTTGGCATCAAGATTTTATGCAGCAAAAAATCCAGCCGATTGTATTGCCCAAGGCACAAGCAGTCGTTGATGAGCACAAAGCGAAAGGTGATAGAGTGCTGGTCATCACAGCAACCAATCGTTTTGTTACTGCACCGATTGTTGCTCAGTACGGTATTGATGATTTATTGGCGACAGAGCCCGAGGTAAAAGAGGGTAACTACACAGGTCGAGTCAAGGGTGTACCTTGCTTTCAAAAAGGAAAGATTTCCCACCTTAATCAATGGCTCGCTAAAACTGGTGAAAGCTTGGAAGGGGCTTATTTTTATTCAGATTCACACAATGATTTGCCAATGTTAGAGTTAGTTGACAATCCGATTGTGGTGCATGGCGATGAAAAATTATTAAAGATTGCTAAAGATAGGTCATGGCCAAGTTTAGACTGGTACTAAGCTTATTTAATAGACAATAAAAAACCTCCCGAAGGAGGTTTTTTATTACTATCTTTTTTTTGCGAGTATTTTTTTTCTTTTTACAAGGAAAAAAGACGAAGCAAAAATTACATATACAAGTGATGATTACCAGTCGCTGCCTCATCAAAGTATGACGCTGCACCAGCAAACTCAACACCATCAATAAAGTCATCTTTACTGTAACCAAATAATTCAACGGTCATTTCACAAGCAATGAACTTAACATCAAATTCTTGACACATAGAGCGAAGATCATCTAGCTTTGCAACACCGTGCTTAGCCATTGTTTTCTTCATTAAGTAAGTAACCAGTATGTCTGCACCTGGGATATTCCAAAGAATGTTTGGAATTTTAGGGCCAAAGTCAATGTTTTGTATCCATTTAGGACCAAACGGCATTTTCATTGGCATTGATGGATTTCCAATTGGTGTCACTCTTAGTTTTGATGTGTCTTTAAGTAAAAGATTTAACCCATAGAATGTAAAGAAGATGGTTACTTCTTTATCCATTGCCACACCGGTTGAAGCAATAATGAAGGGAGGAAAAGCCCAATCAAAAGTACCTTTGGTGGCGATGATCGTCATTTTATTGTTATCGTCAGACATATTCTCCTCCAGATTTTATTGTTGGTTTTTTAAACCTTTTCAATAGTAAAAACATATTTGCCACCATCTTCAACGGTTGACATAAGTTTATTACCTGTTTGGTTACAAAATGCTTCGATATCTTTTACTGAGCCAGCATCTGTAGAAATAACGTCTAAGATTTTTCCAGCATCCATTTTTGATAATGCTTTCTTAGTTTTTAAAATTGGTAATGGGCAGTTTAAGCCTGATGCATCTAAAGTTTCGTCAGCCATGATGGGACTCCTTGTAAATTATAATTTGAATTGTAATAAAAAAACATATTAGATATAACTAATAAGTTTGGCTATTTTAATCGTTCACCGTCTAATAGTCAAATATAATGAGTTCATGATAAAGAATATATCTTGGTTATTTTTAACGCCATTTTTGGCTTTTGCACTTAGTGTTCCAGAGTTGCAAGTCTCAGAGTCTTTAAGTGAAAAAAAACGAGGTAACGAATTTTTACAACTCATTTGGAATACAGATTCCGTGATTGCTGATGTAGAAATGACCACCTACCTTCGTGAACTGGGTCATGAGTTGGGCAAGCACAGTGAAAACCCTAATAAACATTTTGGCTTTTTATTATTAAACGATGATAGCATCAACGCTTTTGCTGGTCCGTATGGTTATATTGGTGTACACACAGGTATGTTACTTAGCTCGGATTCGGAGTCAGAATTAGCAGGTGTACTTTCACATGAAATATCGCATGTGACCCAAAACCATTTAAATCGATTTAGTAAAAAAACCGATAAGCAAACTTATTTAATGGTGGCTGGCATGTTGGCAGCAGCATTGGTTGACAACCCTGATGCCTCTCAGGCGATCGCCGCTTCAACTGTTGCAGGCACGGCGCAACAAAGTATTAATTTCACTCGAGAGCACGAATGGGAGGCTGATCGTATCGGCACGACTATGTTATCTAAGTCAGGTTTTGACCCACAAGGCATGGCACATTTTTTTGAAAAACTAAAAGACAATTCTAGTGCCGAAGAATTTCTACGCTCACATCCTTTGAGTATCAATCGTATTTCTGACAGCATGCAGCGAGCAGCACGTGCTTCGGGTGATTTTAGGCAGGATTCATTTGAATATACAACAACCAAAGCCAAGTTGTATTATCACAAGCATGGGCGTATCAAGCTTGAACAAGACAAAGTCATTACGCATTATATGCAGGCTTATCAAGCATTCGAGCAACAAGAGTATGCAACTGCTAAGCAGCATGTGGACAAGTTATTGAAATTAAACCAGGATAAACCCAGTTATATTTTGGCAGGGCGTATCGCTTCTAAGCTAGGCGATATTGATCAAGCACAACAGTATTTTGAGAAAAATAGTTTGATTAAAGATGATGAGGCGAGCCTGTATTATGCCGCTCAAGCTTATTTAGATGACCAGCAACCCCGCTTAGGTGTGTCAACTTTAAAGCCTTTTTTACGAGTTAATAAAGGCAGCTATCAGTCGCATCAACTATTATCGAGTTTGTTTGTTGAATTAGGTAATTTTGACCGATCGCATATTCAAAGTGCAAAAGCACTGATTGTACAAGGTAAGTTAGATAAAGCGATTGGGCATTATGAGCGCGCAAAAGCGCTTACTCATTCGCAAGATTTGTTTGACGTTATAAGGGTGAGAATTGACAACTTGCAGCAAACGCTAGATTTGTACAAAGAGCTTGATTAAGCGCCAACAACATCAACACCAGTCGGTGTTCCTAGTAGTAATACATTGGCACCACGATTAGCAAACAACCCATTAGTAACGACACCAACAATACTGTCTAGCTCTGTTTCCATAGCTTTTGGATCGGTGATTTTTAAGCCTTCAACATCTAAAATTAGGTTGCCATTATCGGTGACAAAGTTCTCACGAACAAACGGTGTGCCACCAATACGTCGAGTGATTTGGTGTTTAACATAGTTTGCCGCCATTGGAATTACCTCAACTGGCAATGGAAAATCACCCATGACTTCAACTAATTTTGATTCATCGGCGATACAGACAAATTTATCGGCCACTGCCGCTACAATTTTCTCACGAGTAAGCGCACCACCACCACCTTTAATTAGGTTGAGGCCATCGTCAGACTCATCAGCACCGTCAATATAAACTGAAATTGCCTCGACTTCATTTAAATCAAATACTTTAATACCATGGCCTTCTAGGCGCTCAGCAGTTGCAACAGAGCTTGCAACAGTACCTTTGATATCATCTTTCATTGTAGCCAATGCATCAATGAAAAAATTTGCTGTTGAACCAGTACCTACGCCTATAATAGTGTCTTTTACTACATACTTGAGTGCCTCTTGTGCAACCGCAAATTTCATTTCGTCTTGATTCATGATCTGTTCCTTAAATTCTAAATATCTCATCAATTATACATCATTATGAAAAAAATCATTCTTGCGAGTAACAACAAAGGCAAAATTTCAGAGTTTAATGCAATGTTAGATGGTCTGTATGAAGTAGTCTCGATGAGTGATATGCAGGTTGAAGAAGTGCCTGAAACCGGCTTAACGTTTGTTGAAAATGCACTAATCAAAGCGCGCAATGCAAGCACGCAATCTGGCCTGCCCGCGTTAGCAGACGACTCGGGTATTGTGGTTGATGCACTGAATGGTGCGCCCGGTATATATTCGGCTCGTTTTGCCGGTGACCATGGTGATGATGAAGCCAATACACAAAAGCTATTAGATGTGATGAGCAGTGTTGCTGATGGCCAGCGTAGTGCTCGATTTTGGTGTGCTATTGTATTTGTTGAGCATGCGAATGACCCAACACCGATTGTTATTCAACGAGGCTGGGAAGGTGAAATTCTTCGTCAAAAAGTTGGTGAGAATGGCTTTGGTTATGACCCAATTTTTCACGTGCCAACACATGGCTGTGCCTCAGCTGAGCTAGCGCCAGAGGTTAAAAACACCATTTCACATCGCGCTCAAGCACTTGATGCGCTATTACAAGAATTAAAAAGTTAAATCATTGTTAGAACTTCCACCTTTATCGCTGTATATTCATTATCCATGGTGTGTTAAAAAATGCCCACGAGGCAATTCCTCACGCCAAAGTACTGTAATAACATTTAGTGCTTTATTGATGTTTTTGATGGTTAAAGTTCGGGAGGTTTTGCCTCAGCAGGAAATATGAAAAATATGACACTACCGCCTCTGTCGTTATATATTCATTATCCATGGTGCGTTAAAAAATGCCCTTATTGCGACTTCAACTCTCATGAGGGTGAGAATGGCAGTGGTTATATTGAAGCCTTGCTTAAGGATTTGGATGAAGATTTAAGCTACGTACAAGGTCGCAATATTCACTCTATTTTTATTGGTGGCGGCACGCCAAGCCTCATGAGTGCAGAGGAATTAAGCAAGCTATTTACTGGTTTAAAATCAAAACTAACATTTGATCAAAATATTGAAATCACCCTAGAGACTAATCCTGGTACGTTCGAGATCGAAAAATTTAAAGCGTTTAAAAACATTGGTATCAACCGACTTTCAATCGGCGTGCAATCTTTCAATAATCAACATTTAAAATCCTTA
>JAERTA010000004.1 GCA_016845205.1 Gammaproteobacteria bacterium | reverse complement strand
GTTTGGATTCTTGATCCTTTAGACGGTACCACTAATTACCTTCATGGCTTTCCTCAATACTCTGTGTCAATTGCTTTATATGAAAACGACGAGCCAACCCATGCCGTGGTTTACGACCCATTCAAAGAAGAAATGTTCACTGCCTCAAAAGGCGAAGGCGCTTACCTTAATGAACAAAGACTGCGTGCTACCACTCCACAAGGCTTTGAAGACACTTTAATCGGCACAGGTTTTCCATTCAAAGACCCACAACACTTAGACGCCTATTTGGCGATGTTTAAGGCGATTCACCCACAAGTAGCTGGCATTAGACGCGCAGGTTCTGCAGCGCTTGATTTGGCTTATTTGGCTGCTGGTCGCATGGATGGCTTTTGGGAAATTAAACTTAATATCTGGGATATTGCTGCCGGTGTGCTTTGGTCAAAGAAGCAGGTGGCTATGTAGGTGACTTCTCAGGTCGAGATAAATACCTAGAAACTGGCAATGTAGTCGCTGGTAACGAAAAAGTTTTTAAAGCTATTTTAAAAACCATTCACCCGCATTTAACAGCCGACTTACAGCGTTAGTTTTCTAAGCTTAACTGCTCGCCATTTAGGGTTTTAGCACTCTCACTCATTAAATATACAATCGCTGGAGACACACTCTCTGGTGTTGGATTGTTGTCTGCATTTTCTGCTGGGTAAGCAATTTGTCGCATTTTGGTACGCATGCGTTTTGGATCAAGTGAATTGACTTTAATATTGGTTTTTTCTAACTCTTCGCTTAGGGTTTTGCTCAGGCCTTCAATGGCAAATTTACTCACTCCATAAGCACCCCAATAAGCTCTTGCGCTTCGCCCTACTGATGATGATAAAAATAACACGCGCGCATCAGCTGATTTGCTCAAAACTGGAATTAAGAACTGGGTTAGCATGAACGGTGCGTTGACATTAATCTGCATGGTTGAATACCAAAGCTTAATATCGTACTGCTCAATCGGCATCATGGTGCCAATAATACCCGCATTGTGAATTAACCCATCAAGTTGACCAAAGTGTTCTAATAAATTAGCCTGCAACTGCTCATAATGCTCAGGTGTTGCACCTTCTAAGTCAAGCGGGTACAGTACGGGTTCTTGATAGCCTAAATCCACGACTTCATCATAAACAGTCTCTAACGAACCCAAATCACGCCCAAGCATAATCACAGTTGCGCCTGCTTTAGCTAAGTCAAGTGTCATTGCCCGACCAAAGCCACGGTTGGCGCCAGTGACTAAAATAACTTTGTCTTTTAGCTCATTTTCAGTGATTTGATAATCAGCTGAAATATTCATGATTTAAGTTCCTTTTTGCTTTGCACGCCCAGTGTTTTTAGTTTTTCAGCGCGACCGATTAAATTGCCCTTGCCATCTGATAATTTACCACGTGCTTCTTTATAGCTCTTCTGCGCTTTATCAAGATGTTTTTCAATATCATCCATCGAGGTAACAAAGCCAAATAGTTTGTCATACATTGCGCCTGCTTGACGAGCAATTTCTTCAGAATTTTGATTTTGACGCTCTGTTTGCCAGATATGATGTACAGTCTTAAGGCTCATCATTAGAGTGGATGGAGACACCAAAACAATGTTCTTTTTAAGTGCTGTGGTAAATAAATCTGGCTTTTGATCAAGCGCCACTAATAGGGCTGATTCGATCGGAATAAAGACAAAGATAAAATCAAGCGTTAACACGCCCTCAAGATTTTCATATTCTTTGATACTAATACCATTGATATGTGCCTCAACCGAAGCCACGTGCGCTTTCAGCATTGCTTGGTCTGATTGATTAGCAATGTAGTCTTTATAGGCTTTTAGAGAAACTTTCGAGTCAATAATAATGTCTTTTTCTTCAGGTAAATGCAACACAACATCTGGCTTAAAAGCCTCGCCTTGTTCATTTTTAAGTTGTTTTTGAGTGTCAAACTCATGCCCTTCTCGAAGCCCAGAACTCGACAAAATAGAGCTTAAAATCATCTCGCCCCAATCGCCTTGCTGCTTGTTGTCATAAGTTAGTGCGTCGGTAAGATTTTGTGTAGTCTCCTGCGCCTCAATACTGGTCTTTTTCAGGTTTTCAATCTGGGCTGACAAAGTCGCTCTTTCTTTAACTTGTTCAGTGGTGATGATTTCAATCTTATCTCTAAACTCTTTAAGTTGCGCTTGTAAAGGCGTTAGTAGTTCAGAGTTTTTAACACTTAAGTCATTACGATCTTTGGCCAAAATGTCACTTGCTACGGCTTTAAAATCCTTGCTCATTTGCTCTTTGGCAATGTTAATTAAATCAACCTCTTTTTTGTGTGATTCGATTTCTTTATCAAGACTAACTTCAAGATGAATTTTGTCAGTTTTTAAAACTTGCAACTTAGCGTTTAAATAAAAATAAACACCGATTGCACCAACAAGCAATCCAACTAATACACTAATAATTTCCATTCATTAACTCCAATATTTCTGATGGTTGTTTTATTAAATAATCATAACCCCAATCTTGCTCAACTTTGCCATAACCATAAGTAACCGCCACCGTCTTAATTTGTGCATTTTTACCAGCAACCATATCGTTTTTGTCATCACCAACAAACCAGCAATGTTGCGGCGAAACGCCAAGCTGTGCACAAGCATAAAGCAATGGCGCAGGATGTGGTTTATTATATTCTAAGGTGTCGCCACAAACGACAACATCCGGATTTAAGTCTAGTTTTTCTAATAACAAATGGGTTAAATTTTCTGGCTTGTTAGTGACAACCCCCCAAAACAGATTTTGTTTTTTAAAGGTTTTAAGTAGTACATCAATGCCTTTAAAAGGCTTTGAGAATTGATCAATATTATCCGTATAAATTTTTAAAATTCTTTGATGTCGATCAACAAAATTAGGATGAGACTCATCACAATCAAAACCATACTTAATCAACGCTTTTCCACCAAGGGCTACTAAAGGTTTAATTTGCTCATAAGGCTTTTCATTAATACCATTCTCCAACAGCAAAGTATTTAGCGCATAAGCAAGGTCAGGTGCGGTATCAATTAGTGTGCCGTCTAAATCAAAAAGAATGGTGTTAACCGTCATAGAAAATCGTTAAAATCTGTAAATGGTGTTTTTGAAAAAAACATTGATAAATTATAACGTTTATACCTACTAATACGAATGCTGTTTTTAAGATCATTAATTTACTTTTTAGGCTCAGCGGTGGTTTTAGCCACGTTGGTTGCTATCGCACTTATGGTGTTTTTTACGCCAGTTAAAGTTCGCTATGCTATTTTGTCAAAATGGTCGGTTTTTTGTATCTGGTGGCTGCGCATTACATTAAATGTCAAACTCAAAGTCATTGGCGAGGAAAATATCCCAAAAAAACCATGCGTTATCATCTCTAATCATCAATCTACTTGGGAAACAATTGGCTTGCAAACCATTTTTCCGCACCAAACTTGGGTACTCAAACAAGAGCTGCAATGGATTCCTGTTTTTGGCTGGGGCTTGTCTCTTTTAAAACCAATTATTATTGACCGCGGTGAAAAACTCAAAGCACTAAAAAAAGTCATCAAACAAGGGGCGGCAAGAATATCTGAAGGTATTTTTGTGGTGGTGTTTCCTGAAGGCACGCGCCAGCCTTATGGACAACTTGGAGAATATCAAAAAGGTGGTGTTTCTATTGCCAAGAAAACTCTTTGCGACATTTCGCCGGTGTATCACAATGCAGGCAAACTTTGGCCTAAAGGCAGTTTTGTTAAATACCCTGGTACCATTACTGTTGTCATTGGAGAGCCTATTAGTGTTGCCGGAAAATCAGCCACGCAACTCATTAACGAAGTAAGAGATTGGACTGAGGCTCAATCAAAGAGCGTTAATTAATAATCGATCCATCAGGCTATCGTATTTAATGCGATTTTTATGATAATCAATAGACGCCTCAACCTGGTCTAACAACAATGATTGTTGATCATCTTGGGTGTTAATAACAAAGCGAATATTACCATTACCAGACAAAAATTCATTCAACTCTAACTCAACATTGTCAGCCTGACTTTCGTCGATTTGTTGTTGATATAACTCTAACTGCTTTAAGCCTTGTTTTAGCTCAGTTGTGAGCTTTTGAGCGTCAGAAATAATGTCATCAAGTTTGTCTTGATATTTAAGTTCTAATTGACGACCTTTTAGGCGATATTTACGCAAATAAACGTTGTTACTCACATCGCCCGTGAGTGGATAAGAAAACTCAAGTTTCGCCTCATATTCAACTTCGGAAGATTTTGAATACGTGGAGTAGTTGCCTTTGTTATCGTCTTGGGTAGCACTAACGGTAAAGTCAAAATCAGCCAATTCTGAATTTTGATAAGTTTTAACACTGCGTTTATTTTTTAATTGCTCAATTTCAATACGCTTAATAGCTCGCACTGAATCCTTGCAATATTGGTGCAGGTTTTGAATCAACTGAGTCCTAACATTCCAGTTAATTTTAAGCGGATCCTTCTCTAGATTGGCATTTGTTAACAATACATCTATTAACCTTTGCTGTGCTTTTAATTTAGACTCTAAATCTAACAATAATCTCTGAGTTTTATTAATAGAACGCTGCATAGTTGAAGCGCTGCTTTTACTCACACCCCTTTCTTGCATGGTTTTTAAAATAGCTTTAGATGCTTTAAGTCGGTTTTTTACAATATCAATTTGCGTGTGATAATTCACCCAATCAAAGAAAATCATTAGCTTTTCTTCAATAAAGGCTTCTTTAGCTTCAGCCAATACCAGTCTTTCATCTTCATAATCCAGTACAGCCAAATCATAAGTTTTTTGATCAACCACACCGCCTTTGTTTTTAAGTAGTGGCAGTGTCCAGCTAATAGACATATCGTCTAAATATTCTGTTGTATTTTTATCAGTTTGATAACCATTTTTATCATGCATCTCTTCATCTTTAATCGGCAAAGACTTGTCATAAGAAATACTTAATTCTGAACCATTAGAGAAAAACTTCTTAGTCAGATCGGTAGAAAACTTTCTAACTTCTTGTGTTGTGGATTTTGCATAATCCGTACTAGAAGTGTAGTTTTCTTTATTTTTATGCTTGCTAATACGACCTAGCTCACCGCCAATCGTCCAATCCCAATCGCTATAATTTGACTTATCTCCCTCCATCTCAATTTGCTTAATGGTTAGGTTGATTTGTTCTTTTTCAAAAAATATATTGTTAACCAATAACGACTGAACAAACTCAGATTCGGTTAAAGCATTAACAGAACCAGAAAGTAAATAAAACGCTAAAAAGTTAACTAAAGGTTTGTGCATTAAAAATTTGACAAAAAAGCTCGGCTGTTTTTTGCGTGTCGTATAGGGCAGAATGCGCGCTTGCATCATCCCACTCGATATTAGCAACTTTTATGGCTTTAGCGAGTACAGTCTCTCCGTAATAAAGCGCTGACAAGCTCACCGTATCAATGGTTGAAAATTGATGAAATGGGTTTTTTAAATTGGTGCGATCACTCGCAGCATACAAAAAGCCTAAATCAAAAAAGGCGTTATGCCCTACTAAAACCGCTCGTGTGCATTCCTCGTCTTTCATTTCAGCTCGAACTGCTTTGAAAATATCACCTAAGGCTTGCTTTTCACTCACTGCCATTCGAAAAGGATTGTTTACATCAATACCGTTAAACTTTAGCGCACTTGGATCTAAGTTAGCGCCTTTAAAAGGTTCTACATGAAAGTGTTGTGGTTCTTTTGGATAATAAATACCCTGCTCATTAATGCCAATCACAATCGCACAGATCTCAAGCATGGCATCAGTTTTATCATTAAAACCACCGGTCTCAATATCAATAACAACGGGCAAATAACCACGAATGCGGTCTTTAATTTTCATCACTGGACATCCTTAAAGAAAATTGATGAGTTGCGTTGATGGTTAAACAAGGCTTGGCGCTTTGCAGGTAATTCACTAACCTTCATTTGCACAAAGCCTTGATTTAAAAACCACTTAGCATTGTGTTTAGACAATGCAAAAATTTTAGAAAAATTGGCAATGCGTGCTTTTTGCATAACCTCTTTTAGTAGTTTGGTTGAAAATCCTTGATTTTGTACCTTTTGTGATACCGCTAAGGCATAAATCTCACCCATATTACCTTCTTTACAGTCTTTTAAGCCTGCACAAGCTACCAACTGATCAAAATTTCGTAAAAAAACGAAATCATCAATATTGTCATTAATTTGATCATAAGTCCTAGGCAAAATCTTGCCCTCCTTCACAAAAGGCTCAATTAAATCTAATATTTGTTGTGCTGTATCCAATTTCGCAATAAAAGGCTTTGAGAAAAGCCCTATTTTAGTCTAAAATTTAATGTTTTTAGTAAACGAAACAGATTATGTCTAACACCAGAAAATATTCCTCTCAAGTTGTTGATGGCTACGAGCGTGCACCAAGTCGCGCTATGCTTTATCCAGTTGGTTTTGAAAAAGAAGATTTTAATAAACCTCAAGTTGGTATTGCAAGCACTTGGTCAATGGTAACACCTTGCAATATGCATATTAATAAACTCGCTGATGAAGCCGAAAAAGGCGTTAATAGCGCTGGTGGTAAAGGTGTTATTTTTAATACGATTACGATTTCAGATGGTATTTCAATGGGCTCTGAAGGCATGAAATACTCTTTAGTTTCTCGTGAAGTGATTGCGGATTCTATTGAAACCGTTGTTGGCTGTCAAGGTTTTGACGGCGTGGTGGCGATTGGTGGTTGTGACAAGAATATGCCAGGATGTCTAATTGGCTTGGCACGTCTTAATCGACCAGGTATTTTTGTTTATGGTGGCACAATTCAACCGGGTAAAAATCACACCGATATCGTTAGTGTCTTTGAGGCTGTTGGTGAATATGCCAATAATGCTATTAATGACATTGAGTTAGACAATATTGAATCAACTGCAATACCTGGACCAGGCTCTTGTGGTGGTATGTATACCGCCAATACCATGTCCTCTGCGATTGAAGCTTTAGGCATGAGTTTGCCAAATTCATCAGCTCAAGATGCAATTTCTGATGATAAAAATAATGACTGTGTGCGCGCAGGTGAGGCCGTACTTAATCTACTCGAAAAAGACATTAAGCCTCGCGATATTATGACATTAAAGGCGTTTGAAAATGCAATTACAATTATTATCGCTTTGGGTGGGTCAACTAATGCAGTCTTACATATGATAGCAATGGCTGATGCTGCAGGTGTTAAAAACTTAAGTATTGATGACTTTACTCGCATTGGTAACAATGTTCATGTTCTGGCAGATATAAAGACGTCAGGAAAATACATGATGAGTGAGTTGGTTGAAATTGGTGGCACATTACCATTAATGAAAATGCTTTTAGATGCAGGGTTATTACACGGTGATTGTATGACAGTTACAGGTAAAACCATGGCTGAAAATCTAAAAGATGTTAAACCATATGCAGATTCTCAAGAAATTATTAGGGCTCTGGACAACCCAATTAAGAAAGACTCTCATCTTAGAATCTTAAAAGGTAATTTAGCTTCAGAAGGTGCGGTTGCCAAAATTACAGGTAAAGAAGGCTTGAGTTTCAAAGGCAGAGCTAAGTGCTACAGTCGAGAAGAAGAGGCGCTTGAAGCCATCTTAAATGACAAAATAGAAGCTGGTGATGTGATTGTTATTCGTTATGAAGGCCCTGCTGGTGGCCCTGGCATGCGTGAAATGCTTGCCCCTACTTCAGCGGTAATGGGCAAAGGTCTTGGTGGTGAAGTGGCACTAATTACAGATGGTCGATTCTCTGGTGGAACACATGGCTTTGTAGTCGGACACATCACACCGGAAGCTTTTAAAGGCGGTGTATTAGCCGTAGTTGAAGATGGCGATGAGATTCTAATCGATGCTGAAAATAACGTACTAGAGCTTTTGGTTGACCAATCAATCATTGATGAGCGCTTGTCTAATTGGACTCAACCTGAGCCAAACTACACTAAAGGCGTATTGGCTAAATTTGCCAAACTCGCTAAGTCTGCATCCGAAGGTGCTGTGACTGATTAACTTTAAAGTTTGTATAGATTAAAAAAGGAGACATTGGTCTCCTTTTTTGTTTATTAATCAGCTGGTGTGAAAACCATTTGTCGGTCGTCTAAACTGACTGAAGCTACTTGAATTTTAATGGTGTCACCAAGTCGGAAAACTCGACCAGTGCGCTCGCCTTTAAGCTGATGATGTATATCATCAAAAATATAATAATCATCTTTCATGTCACGCATGGCGATCATACCTTCAACAAAGACATCGGTTAATTCAATAAAGATACCAAAACCTGCAACGCCAGAGATAACACCATTAAAGGTCTCTCCTACTTTATCACGCATGTATTCACATTTAAGCCACTGCTCTACATCACGTGAAGCATCATCTGCTCTGCGTTCTGTGATTGATAAATGAGAACCAGTTTCCACCATTTTTTTACTTGGCTTTCTCTTCTTTTTATCAAGCACACGGTTAATTGCACGATGTACTAACAAGTCAGGGTATCTTCTGATTGGTGAGGTAAAGTGAGTGTAATCATCAAATGCCAAACCAAAATGCCCTTCATTTGCTGGCGTATAAACCGCTTGCTTCATGGTACGAAGCACAACGGTTTTAATGATGTTTTCATCATCACGGCCTTTGGCGTCTTCCAACACTTTGGCAAAGTGTTTTGATTCTGGTTGATCGCCGCCTTCAAGCGTTAGCCCAACTGCAGTTAAAAACTGACGCGTAACCTCAACTTTTTCAGCCGTTGGTTTAGGGTGAATACGATACAAAAAATCTTCATTATGGTGTGCTAAGAATTTAGCTGTGGCTTGGTTAGCCATGAGCATGCATTCTTCAATAAGCTTGTGTGCATCGTTACGAGACCTGGCAACAATGTTGTCAATTTTGCCTTTGTTGTTAAAGATAATTTGCGATTCAATGCGATCAAAATCCATCACACCGCGTTTAATTCTGGCGGCCTTGAGTGCTTTGTACAAGTCATATAAAGCGTTAAGATTGTCCATGACTGATGCATACTCTTGAATAAGCTCATCATCATTTTGCTCTAGGATATGACTAACTTTTGTATAGGTTAGGCGAGCATGTGAAAACATAACTGCCGGATAAAATTTATAATCAAGCAAATTGCCTTCTTTATCAATGTTCATCTCGCAGGTCATGCATAGACGCTCAACATTAGGATTAATCGAACATAAGCCATTAGACAAGGCTTCAGGCAACATAGGCACAACGCGACGTGGGAAATACACTGAGTTACCACGCTCAATCGCATCATTATCTAAGTCTGATCCTTCTGTCACATAATGCGACACATCGGCAATCGCCACAACTAACTTCCAGCCATCTTTTGTAGGTTCAGCATAAACAGCATCATCAAAGTCACGTGAATCTTCACCGTCAATTGTCACGAGCTTCATGTTAGTAATATCAATACGGCCTTTTTTATCTTTATCAGTTACTACTGTTGGCAATTTAGCTGTTTGTGCTAAGGCTTCTGTTGTGAAATCAACTGGAATACCATTACGATAAAGAGCGGAATCGGTTTCAACACCTTCATCCATATAATTACCTAAAATTTGGGTGATCTTGCCAAGTGCTAAACTTTCCAATGTTGGAGATTTTATAATCTCAACAATGACGATTTGCTCATCGGTATTGTCTTTGGTTGTTTTAGGAATGCTAATATTGTGACGAATACGCTTATCATCTACCACTACGTAAGCACCATCTTGATCAAGATGCAAACGACCAACCACCGTTTTAATGCTTTCAATGACTTTAACAATTTCTGCATCGCCACGCTGATTAAGCAAGCGAGCTTTTACTTTGTCACCATGAAAAACCAATTGCATCTGTTTAGCAGATAGGCGCAAATCCTTGCCACCTTTGTCTAATGCAATAAAACCAAAACCTTTTGGGTTGGCGATAACTGTGCCTGTCATTGCACCACCTTTTCCTGTATACAAGCGATACACACCATCTCGATTACAGCTAAGTTGCTGATCACGAACCATGGCTCTTAGGCGATGAGTTAAAGGTTTTTTTTGATGATTATCAACTTTAAGTAAGTCGTACAATTCATGTTTTGTTAGGGGTTTCTTTTTAATAAAACTAAGAATATATTCCCTAGAGGGAATCGGATTATCATATTTTTCCGATTCTCTCTTATGGTGGGGATCAGACATTAAACCTCGTCAAATGGGTGATTAAGAATCAAGGTTTCATCACGATCTGGGCCAGTTGATAAAATGTCAACTGGTAAGCCAGAAAGTTCTTCAATCTTGCGAATGTAATTTTGTGCTTCAATTGGTAATGAATCAAACGAAGAAGTGCCAATGGTTGAAGTATTCCAGCCTGGCATTTCAATGTAGATTGGCTTAGCGTCAGCGTAACCTTGAGCATCATATGGCGGTGTCGTGGTAATTTCACCGTTTAATTCGTACGAAGTACAAATCTTAATGCTATCAAGTGAATCCAATACATCAAGCTTGGTTAAACAAATACCTGTTACTGCATTAAGGTTAAACGAACGATTAAGGGTGACCATATCTAACCAACCACAACGGCGCTGTCGCCCTGTAGTTGCACCAAATTCATGGCCAACCGTACCTAATACTTTGCCAATCTCGTCACCTTCATCAATTAATACATCATAAACCAACTCGGTTGGGAATGGGCCACCGCCAACACGCGTGGTATAAGCTTTAACAATACCAACAACATAGTCAATGTCAGTGACACCAACACCAGAACCAGTCACTGCACCACCCGAGGTAGTGTTTGATGAGGTTACAAACGGGTAAGTACCTTGGTCAATGTCTAATAATGCACCTTGTGCGCCTTCAAACAAGATGTTTTCATTGTTTTTAATATGCTCGTGAATTTGCTCTGTTACATCGGTAATCATTGGTCTTACAATCTTGGCTTGCTCTAACGCTTCTGCTAATGTTGCCGCGTAATCTACTGCATCCACACCATAGTAATTAGTCAGTGCAAAGTTGTGATACTCCATCACTTCTTTTAACTTGGCTGCGAAAGCTGCTTCGTCTAGAAGATCACCCACACGCAAACCACGACGAGCGACTTTATCCTCATAAGCAGGGCCGATACCATTACCAGTTGTGCCAATGGCTGCTTTACCGCGTTTAACTTCACGTGCATTATCAAGTGCAATATGGTACGGCATAATTAGTGGACAGCCTGGTGAGATTTTTAAACGCGCTTTGGCATCAACACCTGCGGCATCTAACTCGCCCAATTCTTTAATCATGGCCGACATTGACAACACCACACCGTGGCCAATTAAACACTCTACATTGTCACGTAGAATGCCTGATGGAATAAGATGAAGCACGGTTTTTTGTCCATCAATTACTAACGTGTGGCCAGCATTGTGTCCACCTTGAAAGCGAACAACGCTTGATACTTTATCGGTAATTAAATCAACAACCTTACCTTTACCTTCGTCACCCCACTGGGTGCCAATGATTACTACATTTTTTGACATACTAATTCCTAACTATTTAATATTATTTTGTTTGAGATAAAAATTTTAAATCAAACGAAAAACCGGTTGCTGCACGTGATTGCCCAAAGGACGCGCTCAAGCCATTGTAACGGCCGCCTTGCGCTAATGCTTTTGAATAACACTCGTTATAAGCAGAAAAGACAACACCAGTGTGATACTCATAAGCTTTTAACTCCGCTAGATCAATCACTACTTTTGCGTTAGCCGTATTTAATTGGTTGCTAATTTCAATTAAATCTTCAATAGCTGACTTAGCGGCAGGAAGATCATCAAAAACCTCTAAAGCCTCACCTAAGACGCTTGCATCGCCTTCAAGCTTCATTAATGCACTAAACTTATCTGCATTATTTAATGCAATGTTGTCTATAAATTCAACCAAATCTGGTGCCGATCTTCTAGCAAAAATTTGCCTTAATTTAACAATTTGATCGTTTGACAGATCTTCTTGCGCAACTAAAGCATTAAAGATGGCCACATTACCTAAACTAAGCACAATAGGGTCAATCGACAGCATGGTTAAACTGTCGAGCATTAGCTCAATCACTTCAACATCAGCCAAAATATCATCTGAACCATAGAGCTCTGCGCCAGCCTGAATTGGTGAGCGAGAGGCGTAAAAATCATCTGCTTTAGTTTGTAAAATAGCATTGACATAACAATATTTTTCAACTTTATCACTGGCACGTTTCGCATCAATACGAGCGATTTGCGGGGTAATATCAGCATGCACACCAAGCATCTTGCCGCTGCTAGAATCTAAGAACTTAAAAGTTTTTTCATCAACTGAGTCTGAAGTTAATAATAAGGATTCAACATATTCAACCATCGGTGGAATCACCAGTCCAAAGCCTTTTTCTGTGTACAAATCTAAAAGTTGACGGCGCACCGATTCAAACGCTAGCGCCGGCTCGCCAGTGAGCTCATCAATGCCTTCAGGTAATTGCCAAGTACTCATATTAATTCAATATTTAAACTACTTAACTTCTGGGTTAAAGTGACGAAAGAACTCCGTATTCGGATTTAATACCATAATGTCGTTTTGTTGGTTAAACGACTTTTTATAAGATTCTAACGAACGATAGAATGAATAAAAATCTGCATTCTGATTATAGGCTTGTGCATAGTTATTAGCTGAGACTGCATCACCCTCACCTCGAATCTTTTCAGAATCACGGTAAGCGTCCGCCAAGATAATGGTGCGCTCTTTATCGGCCGCCGCTCTGATGATTTCAGCTTCTTCAGCACCTTTTGATCTGAAATCCTTTGCAACTCGTTGACGTTCTGCCTGCATACGACGATAGACTGAATTCGACACTTCTTGAGACAGATCAATACGCTTGATACGTACATCAACAATTTCAATACCAAATTCCCCAATATCCTTCTTAGCTAATTGAGCAATATTCGCCATAATTTCACTACGCTCGCCTGACACTACATCGGCAATCGTACGCTTAGAAAACTCACTTTTAAGGCCTGTTTTAATAATTTGCGCCAAACGATTACTGGTTCGCGCTAGATTACCACCCGTTGATTTATAAAACTGTTCAGCATCAACAATACGCCATTTAACGTACGAATCTACGATTACATTTTTCTTTTCACCTGTTAAGAAGCGCTCTGCAGGCGCATCAAGTGTTTGGATTCGATTGTCAAACTTAACCACGTTGTTCACAAACGGCATTTTAAATTTCAAACCTGGTTTGTCTTCAACCGTTACAATTTCACCTAAACGCAGTTTAATGGCTGTTTGTGTTTCATCAACCGTATATAACGCCGAGCTTAATACTAAAAATAAAGCTGCGCCAATGACTATAAATATTTTTTGCATTATCTAACCTCCCTATTACGGAAAACATTTCTAACGCCACTCTTTTGGCCAGATTGCCCTGGTTGCGCCTCTTGAATAATTACTTCAGTACGTGTTTTTTTAGCGTCAACTAATTTATCAATAGGTAGATACATCATGCTGTTGGCTTTTGAATCTACCACGACTTTACTGGTATTGGCTAATACACCTTCCATGGCTTCGCGATACAGACGTTCTTTTGTTACCTCTGGCGCCTTTTCGTACTCTGATAAAATTTGCTCAAAACGTGCCGCCTCACCTTCAGACTTAGAAGTAACTTCTGACTTATAGGCTTTAGCCTCTTCAAGCATACGCGCAGCCTTACCACGTGATTTTGGCAAAATATCATTAGCGTAGGTTTGTGCCTCGTTAATTAGACGTTGTTTGTCTTCACGCGCCTTTACTGCGTCACTAAATGACGCTTGCACCTGTTCTGGTGGTTGTGCATCTTGCATGTTAACGGTAGTTATCTGCAAACCTGTTTGATAAGTAGCCAACAACTCTTGAGATTTTTCTCTAATATCATCTGCAATTGCTATACGGCCTTCTGTTAATACATAATCCATAGTATTTTTACCTACAACTTGACGAATTGCGCTCTCTACGACATGACGCAACGTTGCATCAGGGTTGGCGACATTAAATAAGTAAGCTTGTACATCGTTAATTTTGTACTGCACAGCAAATTTAGCATCAATCATGTTTTCATCTTTTGTCAACATTAGCGACTCAGACGATACGTTGCCACCACGACGATTACTAATCGCATCACGATAACCAATTTGTGCGGTTCTAATTTGCTCAACATTGATTCGATTTAAGCTTTCGATTGGATACGGTAGATGCCAATGTGGCCCTTGTCCTGTTTCTTCTTGGAAGGCGCCAAAACGGAGTACCACACCTTTTTCTGCAGGATCAATAATATAGATACCTGATAAAAGCCACACCAATAAAGCTAAGATAAAAATGTACTTAAAGCCACCCGTTGGTGGCGTGGTAGGTTTTTGAGAATCCGATGATGGTTTACCACCAAAAATACCACTAAATTTATTTTTAAAATCTTTAATCACCTCGTCCAATTCTGGTGGTGTTTGACCACTGCTGCCCCAAGGGTTTTGATTGTTGTTGTCGTTCCAAGCCATTTATTGCTTCCATATTAGTATAAAACCTGGGTTATTTTACCCAAACTATCTCTTAATAAAGTAACTAATATCAGTCTGAAAATATAAGGTTATTTGTCAATTAACAGCAAAACTAACACGCTATAGATAAGCCATAACATGGTTAATAGATAGTGTTAAAATATTTAGATTTAGGAATACTGGACGTGATCATGAAAAAGCAATTAGCTTTTTATATGTTTATCTTATTTGCAAACACACCTTCATATGCCGACTGTCGTATGACAAGTAATGGCAATAGAGTTTGTGGTGCACAAGCGGAAGTAAAAAAAGAAGCGGCTAAACAATCATCTTCAAGCATATTTTCGTTCTGGGAAAGCAAAGAAGAGGTTAACAATCCTGAAAAAACTACTCAGACCAATCATAATAATCCTGTTGAAGTTACTAAAAAAGAAACAAAAGTATCTAAAGAACCTAAAACCAAAACTGAAAAACCAATACAAAAGACTGCTTTTATTGTTGAGCAACAAAAATCAGTTAAGAAAAATGATATTTATTATCCAAGCACAGATGATTCAAAAATTGATGCGGCGGGTGTTGTACTTAGTTGTGGAAAAAACGCATTACTCTTTCCAAAACAAACTCTATCTACCGATACTCAAAGTTTAGATGTACTTGCTGATCGCAGTGAAATTAGTAAAAAAGACAACTACCTTTTAACTGGAAATGTTTCGCTAAACTCAAGTGAATACTACTTAGCGGCAGACAAAGTCAATATTCAAAAATCAACCAAGACCTCTCATGCGAGTGGCAACGTAAAATTTCAAGATGATGAATTAATGTTTACCGGTGACAAGGCTGCTATTAAAAAACAAGGTAATATTAC
>JAERTA010000003.1 GCA_016845205.1 Gammaproteobacteria bacterium | reverse complement strand
GTGATAACGTGAAAATGGATGTTGAGCTTCTATCGCCGATTGCGATGGACGATGGCTTAAGATTTGCGATTAGAGAAGGTGGCCGTACTGTTGGTGCGGGTGTTGTATCTAAGGTGACGGATTAAGATAATTAGTTAATTTTAATTAAATAATTTAAAAGCAACTAAAGTTGGCTCGGGCAATTGTCCGAGCCTTTAAAGTATTTAGGCAAGTGGCTCAATTGGTAGAGTGGCGGTCTCCAAAACCGTTGGTTGGGGGTTCGAGTCCCTCCTTGCCTGCCATATTAAAGGTGTAATGTGAGTAAGAGTGTAGAGAGTCAAGTAAAAGCAGAATCATCAATAGGAATGGTTATATCAATCCTTATTGTTGTAGGTTCGCTCGCACTTTTCTATTTGGATCCATTAGGGTTAAACACAACACTATATAAAGTATTAGTTTTATTAGTGGGCCTAGTTCTGGCTGGATTTGTATTTTTCAAATCACCACAAGGCGTTCGATTTAATGCGTTTTTAAAAGAAACAAAAATTGAATTACGCAAGGTTGTTTGGCCAACCAAAGATGAAACAATGAAAACAACTGGCATGATTATGGTGGCAGTGGTGATTGTTGCAATCTTTTTATGGATTGTTGATGCGATTTTAACTTGGGCTGTTCAGCTACTGACAAACTAAAGGAAGAAGATGGCTAAAAGATGGTATGTGCTTCATGCAAGAAGCGGTTATGAAGCGAAAGTTAAAGCTGCAATTGAAGAGTCAGTTGCCAGAGAGGGTTTAGAAGACTTGGTAGGGGATGTTATGATTCCGACTGAGCAAGTGGTTGAACTTAAAGACGGTCAAAAGAAAACAGCTGAACGTAAGTTTTTCCCTGGTTACATGTTGGTAAACATGGAGTTAACCGAGCCGAGTTGGCTGTTGGTAAAAAACACCAATAACGTCATTGGATTTATTGGTGGCTCATCAGGTAAACCATCGCCGATTACACAGCGTGAAGTTGATACGATTATGGCACGCGTACAAGAAGGTGCTGACAAGCCTAAACCTAAAGTGGCTTATCAAGCGGGTGAAGAAATCCTAGTGATTGATGGACCGTTTAACGAGTTCAACGGCACGATTGAGGCAGTTGATTACGAAAAGAATTTACTCAAAGTAGAAGTGTTAATTTTTGGACGCACTACTTCAGTAGAACTAGAGTTTTCTCAAGTAGAGAAAACTTAAAAAAGAAGACAGCCTTCGGGTTGTGATTTAACAGGGGAGCTTAATCTTGAATTAAGCGTTTGCACCCAAACAAGGCGATTGCCTTAAGGAAGAAAAATGGCTAAAAAAATTGAATCTTATATTAAGCTGCAGATTCCAGCACAAGAAGCAAATCCTTCACCACCAGTAGGTCCTGCATTGGGTCAACACGGTGTGAATATTATGGATTTTTGTAAAGCGTTTAACGCACAAACACAAGAAATCGACAAAGGTATGAAAGTACCAGTTGTGATTACAGTCTATAACGATCGAAGCTTTACTTTCGTTACCAAAACACCGCCGGCGGCGTTATTAATTTTAAAAGTAACCGGCATCAAGAAAGGCTCTGGTGTTCCACATACTGAAAAAGTTGGCAAAATTACACGTGCACAATTAGAAGAAGTTGCAACCATTAAGATGAAAGATCTAAATGCAAATGATATGGATGCAGCAGTGAACGTTATTGCTGGTACGGCCCGTTCAATGGGTATTGAAGTGGAGGGTTAATCAGATGGCTAAATTAACAAAAAAACAAAAAGACATTGCAGCTAAGGTTGAAATTGGCAAGCGTTACTCATTAACTGACGCACTAAATTTATTAAAAGATTGCGCAGGCGCTAAGTTTGACGAATCAGTTGACGTTAGTATCAACCTAGGTGTTGACGCTAAAAAATCTGACCAAAATGTCCGTGGTGCAGTGGTACTACCAAATGGTACTGGCAAAACAGTTCGTGTTGCCGTATTTACACAAGGCGACAATGTTGCTAAAGCGACAGATGCAGGTGCAGATGTTGTTGGTATGGAAGATTTAATGAAATCTATGCAAGACGGCGATCTTAACTATGACGTTGTCATTGCATCACCTGATGCAATGGGTGTTGTTGGTCGTTTAGGTCAAGTATTAGGTCCGCGTGGTTTAATGCCTAATCCTAAAGTGGGTACAGTAACACCAGACGTGGCAACCGCAGTTAACAATGCAAAGGCAGGCCAGGTGCGTTACCGTACAGACAAAGCAGCAATTGTTCATGCTGGCGTAGGCAAGGCATCATTTAGTGCAGATGCATTAGCACAAAATATTGCAGCCTTACTTGAGGCATTGAAAAAAGCCAAGCCTAGCTCTGCTAAAGGTGTGTATTTCAAAAAAATGAGTGTTTCTTCAACGATGGGTCCAGGCCTTAATATTGATTTAACATCAGTGGATATTTAATTATCCACTAAAAGAATTCTTTGGGTCGCAGAGTTAATTCTGGGTGACCTCAAAGACCATAGGTTCAAATATTCCTCCTGGAGTATTTGTTTAATTGAGTGGTAGTACACTTAGCCTATGTAGAGGGTATGTAAATACTCTGTGGCGAAAGTTATCAAATGATGGCTTTCTTTTTTAAACTGTTCAGGAGAGGCAAATGGCTCTAAATCTTGAAGCAAAAAAAGTTGTTGTCGAACAAGTAAATTCACTAGCTGATAGTGCAATTTCTGTTGGCGTAGCTGAGTATCGCGGATTGACAGTTGAACAAATGACTAATCTACGCTCGAGTGCGATAGATGCAAATGTTTCTTTACGTGTTGTAAAGAATACTTTAGCAAAAAGAGCATTAGCGAAGACTACATGTGAATGTGTAACACCCGTTCTTAGTGGGCCGGTAATTCTTGGTTTTTCACAAGAAGATCCAGGTGCAGTAGCGCGTGTGTTTAAAGACTTCGTTAAAGAGAATGAAGATTTGGTCGTTAAGGGTTTGGGCGTTTCAGGCGAATTTGTAGATGCAGATCAGCTTAAGCGTATTGCAGACCTTCCAACTAAAGATCAAGCAATCAGTATGGCGATGGCATTAATGTTAGCACCGGTTGAGAAACTAACTAGAACTTTAAACGAAGTTCCAGGCAAAGTGACTCGAGTCGTGTCAGCAGTAGCACAACAAAAACAATAAATAATAAAAAAGGAGTAAATATCATGGCATTATCAAATGACGATATTTTAAATGCAATTGCAGACATGTCTGTAATGGACGTTGTTGAATTAGTTTCAGCAATGGAAGAGAAGTTCGGTGTATCTGCAGCAGCAGTAGCAGCAGCACCTGCGGCAGCAGCTGGCGGCGACGCTGGTGGTGCAGCAGAAGAGAAGTCTGAATTCGATGTTGTATTGACATCATTCGGCGATAAGAAAGTTGCTGTCATTAAAGCAGTACGCGGCATCACTGGCCTAGGTCTTAAGGAAGCTAAAGACATGGTTGAGTCTGCTCCAGCACCAATTAAAGAAGGTGTTGACAAAGCGGAAGCTGAAGATGTACAGAAACAGCTTGAAGAAGCTGGCGCTAGCGTAGAACTTAAATAATTAGTTCTATGTGTTACCCAAAATCCCCACAAGGGGATTTTGGTGTTTTTATCGTAAGAAGAAAATCTTACACGCAATAATCAACTAATACGAGGTATTCATGGCTTATTCATTTACTGAAAAAAAGCGAATTAGAAATAATTTTGGTTCTAGAGAATCAATTTTAACCGAACCAGATTTACTGGCTATCCAGATCGACTCATTCAACAGCTTTATACAAGCTGGCGAGAAAAATAAAACCGATGTCGGCCTACACGCAGTATTTCAATCAGTATTTCCGATAACAGCAGTTAATGGTTATGCAGAAATTGAATATGTTGATTACGAATTACAAGAACCAAAATTTAACGTTGAAGAGTGTAAATTACGTGGCGTCACTTTTGCCTCAACACTGCGCGTTAAACTAAACCTTGTCTTATTTGATAAGAATGGTTCAACTCTCAAGAAAAAACGCCGAGTTAAACAAGTTATTGAAGAAGATGTTTACTTAGGTCAATTACCACTCATGACCGAAACAGGCACCTTTGTTATTAATGGTACTGAGCGTGTTGTAGTGTCGCAATTACACAGATCTCCAGGTGTTATTTTTGAACACGATAAGGGTAAAACCCACTCATCTGGCAAGATCTTATTCTCATCACGTGTTATTCCTTACCGTGGCTCATGGTTAGATTTTGAATTTGACCACCATGAACATCTATATGCACGTATCGATCGTCGTCGTAAATTACCAGTAACCACCTTGCTACGTGCAATGGGCCTAGGTGCAGATGAAATCTTAGATACTTTTTTTGAAAAAATTAGCGTTAAGCTTAAAGCAAAATCTTGTGATATTGGTTTGTCACCTGCCAAGTTACGCGGTGTAATTGCAGAATTTGATATTAAATCAGGTAAAGACGTTATTGTTGAAAAAGGTCGTCGTATTACGGCTAAGCACACAAAAATGTTAGAAAAAGCAGGTGTTAAATCAATTAACGCACCGCTTGAATACCTATTAGATAAAGTTATTTCGCAAGATCTCGTCGACAAAGAGACTGGCGAAATCTTATTTGCTGCTAATACCGTTATCACAGAAGAAGTGATAGAAATATTGAGTGTCAATAAAGTTAAGAAAATTGAAATTCTCTACATTAATGAATCTGAAGGCGGTGCTTATATTTCAGACACATTGCGCTTAGATGAAACTCAAACTGAGCTTGAAGCGCGCATGAGTATTTATCATGTTATGCGCCCAGGTGAGCCTGCTACCGAAGATGCGGTTAATTTATTATTTAACAACCTATTCTTTAAGAACGATCGTTACGACTTATCTAAAGTTGGTCGTATGAAGCTTAACCGTCGTTTAGGCATTGAGTCTGAAACAGGCGAGCATGTTTTAACCAATGACGACATTATTAGCGTTCTTAAATTATTAATTAACATTAAAAACGGTAATGATTCTGTTGATGATGTTGACACACTAGCCAATAGACGTGTAAGAGCGATTGGTGAAATGATCGAAAACCAATTTAGAATTGGTTTAGTGCGTGTTGAAAAGGCTGTTAAAGAGGGTTTAAACCTAGCAGAAACAGACGAATTAACACCACAAGATCTCATTAACTCTAAGCCAGTATCGGCTGCAGTGAGAGAATTCTTTGGCTCATCGCAGTTGTCACAATTTATGGATCAGGTAAATCCATTATCAGGTGTTACTCATAAGCGCCGTATTTCTGCCTTAGGTCCAGGCGGCTTAACACGTGAACGCGCTGGCTTTGAAGTGCGTGACGTACATCCATCACATTATGGTCGACTATGTCCAATTGAAACGCCGGAAGGCCCAAACATTGGTTTGATTAACACATTGGCGGTGTATGCTAAAACCAATGATTACGGCTTCTTAGAAACACCGTATCAAGTAGTTAAAAACGGCAAAGTAACCGATGAAGTTGTTTATGTTTCAGCGATTGATGAAATCAACCATACGATTGCGCAAGCAAATGCAACGGTTGATAACAAAGGCCAATTTACAGATGAGTTAATTTCTTGTCGTCATAAAAATGAGTTTGTTTTGGTGAATTCAGATGATGTCACCTTAATTGACATTGATTCTAAGCAAATCTCGTCAGTGGCAGCGTCACTAATTCCATTCTTAGAGCACGATGATGCAAACCGTGCATTGATGGGTTCAAACATGCAGCGTCAAGCAGTACCAACACTACGCGCTGAAAAGCCATTGGTAGGTACCGGTATTGAGCGTGTGGTTGCAACGGATTCTCGTGTTTGTGTTACTGCAAAACATGGTGGTGTTGTTGAAGCAGTGGATGCATCACGTATTGTTATTCGCGTTGATTCTAAGCAGGCTAAGGCTGGTGAGTTAGGTGTTGATATTTACAATCTAACTAAATACTCGCGCTCTAACCAAAATACTTGTATTAACCAAAAGCCTTTGGTAAACACAGGCGATAAGGTTGCTGCAGGCGATGTGTTGGCCGATGGCCCATCAACTGACTTAGGTGAGTTAGCGCTAGGTCAAAACATGAAAATTGCTTTCATGCCTTGGAATGGTTATAACTTTGAGGACTCAATCTTAATTTCAGAAAGAGTCGTACAAGAAGATCGTTACACAACCATTCATATTGAAGAGCTTACTGCGTATTCTCGTGACACTAAATTAGGCCCTGAAGAAATTACAGCAGATATCCCAAATGTTAGTGAGTCTGCTTTAGCTAAATTAGACGAAGTTGGCGTGGTTTATGTTGGTGCTCGTGTCAAGGGTGGTGATATCTTAGTAGGTAAAGTAACGCCTAAGAGTGAAACAGTGCTATCCCCAGAAGAAAAATTATTACGCGCTATTTTTGGTGAAAAAGCTAATAGTGTTAAAGATTCATCACTACGTATTGGCGCATCAAAGTCAGGTGTGGTTATTGATGTACAAGTCTTTACTCGTGACCGCGTTGAAAAAGACGCTAGAGCCATTAGTATTGATGAGGATCGTTTAGCAAAAATCAGAAAAGACATTGACGATGAGTTTGGCATTATTGACGGTGATATTTACCGTCGTATCCGCTTAAAACTTTCTGGTAATGCATTAACCAAAGCGGTTGGCGACATCAAAGCTGGTGAGAAACTAAACGCCAAATTAATGAAGAAACTTGACAATGCAGATATTGCTAAGCTTAAGGTTGAAGATGCTACTGTCAATAAAGAAGTGGCAGCATTGGTTAAACAAGCCAAAGCCAAGCAGGTTGAGTTTGATAAGTTCTTTGAAAATGAGCGTGCTAAGATTAACGAAGGTGCGGAATTACCACCAGGTGTCATGAAGATGGTTAAAGTTTACGTGGCAACACGTAAGACCCTTCAAGTTGGTGATAAGATGGCTGGTCGTCACGGTAATAAGGGTGTCATTTCACGCGTATCTCCAATTGAAGATATGCCTTACTTGGAAGACGGCTCAACCGTTGATGTGGTGCTTAACCCACTAGGTGTACCGTCGCGTATGAACGTTGGTCAGGTATTGGAGGTTCATTTAGGTTATGCAGCGAAAGGCTTAGGCTATAAGATTGCCGCTATGTTGGATGAAAAACGCACCGAGATGGTTAAAGAAATCAGAGACTTCCTTGATAAGGTTTACAACTCTTACGGCAAGCAAGAAGAGCTGGCTTCATTTACCGATGAAGAAATCATCGAGTTGGCTAACAACTTACGCGAAGGCGTGCCAATGGCAACACCAGTATTTGACGGTATTAAAGAAGAGGACATTAAATCATTACTCAAGCTTGCTGGTCTTCCAGAATCTGGTCAAGAGCAGTTGTATGATGGCCGTACGGGTGAGCCGTTTGATCGTCCAGTAACAGTTGGTTACATGCATATGCTTAAGCTTAATCACTTAGTAGATGACAAGATGCACGCTCGTTCAACCGGTCCTTACTCATTAGTAACGCAACAGCCGCTTAGTGGTAAAGCACAATTTGGTGGTCAGCGCTTTGGTGAGATGGAAGTTTGGGCGTTAGAAGCTTACGGTGCAGCACATACATTACGTGAGATGCTAACCGTGAAGTCAGATGATGTTGCTGGTCGTGCGAAGATGTACAAGAGTATTGTTGATGGTGTTAACTTAACTGAGTCAGTCATGCCAGAATCATTTAACGTATTGGTCAAAGAGATCCGTTCGTTAGGTATTGACGTTGAACTTGAGCAGCACTAATTAGGAGAATCCGATGAAAGATTTATTAGAAATTTTAAAACAGCAAAATAAAGAACAAGATTTTGATGCGATTCGTGTTGGACTGGCTTCTCCTGAGAAGATTCGTTCATGGTCATATGGTGAGGTTAAAAAACCTGAAACCATCAACTACCGTACTTTTAAACCTGAAAGAGAAGGTTTGTTCTGTGCTAAGATTTTTGGCCCAATGAAAGACTTTGAGTGTTTGTGTGGTAAATACAAGCGCATGAAGTTCCGTAATGTTGTTTGTGAAAAATGTGGCGTTGAAGTAACCCTATCTAAAGTACGTCGTGAGCGTATGGGTCATATCGATTTGGCTGCACCAGTTGCACATATTTGGTACTTAAAGTCACTACCATCACGTCTAGGTTTGTTGATGGATATGACGCTCAAAGATATTGAGCGTGTACTGTATTTTGAAGCCTTCTTGGTAACAGATCCTGGTTCTACACCACTCGTACACAAGCAGTTATTAACCGAAGAAATGTATTTTGATGCATTGGATGAATATGGCGATGACGAGTTTGAAGCAAAAATGGGTGCAGAAGCAATCCAAGATGTTTTAAAAGAAATGCAGCTTGAAAAAGAGGCCGCTAACTTGCGTGAAGACAGCTTAAATACTAAGTCTCAAACCAAGCTTAAGAAATACAACAAGCGTCTTAAATTAATTGACTCATTGATTCAATCAGGCAATAAACCAGAGTGGATGATATTAAAAGTATTGCCAATTCTTCCCCCAGATTTACGTCCATTAGTACCGTTAGATGGCGGTCGTTTTGCAACGAGTGATCTGAATGATTTATACCGTCGTGTCATTAACCGTAACAATCGTTTAGGCCGTTTATTAGAATTAGATGCGCCAGAAATTATTGTACGTAATGAAAAGCGTATGCTACAAGAAGCAGTTGATTCATTGATTGATAATGGTCGTCGTGGCCGTGCAGTGATGGGTAACAACCGTCGTCCGCTTAAATCAATTGCAGACATGATCAAAGGTAAGCAAGGTCGTTTCCGTCAAAACTTACTTGGTAAGCGTGTTGACTACTCTGGCCGTTCGGTGATTGTATGTGGTCCATATCTTAAGTTGCATCAATGTGGCCTACCTAAGAAAATGGCATTAGAATTATTCAAACCATTTATCTATAACCGTTTACAAGCAAATGGCTTAGCTTCAACGATTAAAGCAGCTAAAAAAATGGTGGAAAGTGAAATTCCTGAAGTATGGGACATCCTTGAAAAAGTAGTACACCAACATCCAGTGATGCTTAACCGTGCACCAACCTTGCACCGTTTAGGTATTCAAGCATTTGAGCCGTTACTGATTGAAGGTAAAGCAATTCAATTGCATCCGCTCGTTTGTGGCGCATTTAACGCTGACTTTGATGGTGACCAGATGGCAGTACACGTGCCATTATCTGAAGAAGCTCAATTAGAAGCAAGAACTTTGATGCTGGCTTCTAACAATGTATTACACCTCGCTAGTGGTGAGCCAATTATCGTACCTTCGCAGGACGTTATCTTGGGTCTGTACTACATGACACGTGATATGGTGAATCAAAAAGGTGAAGGCATGATCTTTGCTAATTCGACCGAAGCACTAAATGCTTATGAGTCAGGTTCAGCTTCCTTACATGCTAAAGTTAAATTACGTATTCAAGAATATGAAAAAGTTGATGGCAAATACCAGCCAACCACAAAACGTGTTGTTGATACAACCGTTGGCCGTGCAATTTTCTCAAGAATCTTACCAGCAGGTTTGTCATTTAACCTAATCAACGAAGCCATTTCTAAGAAAGTAGTTTCTAACTTGATTCATGTTTGTTACCAAACACAAGAATTAAAAGACACGGTTATCTTTGCTGATCAAATGATGTACATGGGCTTCCAATATTCAACGAAGTCAGGTATTTCATTCTGTTCAAATGACATGACTATTCCTGATACGAAAGCAGGCATGATTGAAGAAGCAGAATCACAAGTTAAAGATGTACAAAATCAGTACTCACAAGGTGTGGTAACTGATGGTGAGCGTTACAACAAAGTGATTGATATTTGGTCTCGTACTTCTGAAACCGTTGCAAAAGCAATGATGGATGAAATCGGTTTTGATGACTTCACTGATGCTGACGGTAAAACTGAAAAACTCGCCTCATTTAACTCGGTTTATATGATGGCTGATTCTGGTGCTCGTGGTTCTCCAGCACAGATGAGACAGCTTGCTGGTATGCGTGGTCTGATGGCTAAGCCAGACGGCTCAATCATTGAAACACCAATTACTTCAAACTTCCGCGAAGGTTTGAACAATATGCAATACTTTATCTCAACACACGGTGCACGTAAAGGTCTAGCTGATACTGCACTTAAAACAGCAAACTCGGGTTACTTGACACGTCGTTTGGTAGATGTTGGTCAAGACTTAGTTGTCAACGAAGATGATTGTGGTACAGAAAATGGACTAACCATGAAAGCCACTATTGAAGGCGGTAACATTGTACAGACTTTAGGTGCTGCAGTATTAGGTCGTGTGATGGCTGAAGATGTGTTGGTGCCAGATTCAACTGAGGTATTATTGCCGAAAGGTCATTTAGTCACGTTAGAAGATTCAGAAAAAGTTGACGAATTAGGTGTTGAATCAATCAAAGCACGCTCGACGATTACTTGTGATACTCGCTATGGTGTTTGTTCGTCATGTTATGGTAACGACATGGCTCGTGGCCACAAGATTGGTGTCGGTGAAGCGGTTGGTGTGATTGCAGCACAGTCGATTGGTGAACCAGGTACACAGTTAACCATGCGTACGTTCCACATTGGTGGTGCGGCTTCTGCTTCAACTGCAGTTAGTAGTATTAATATCGACAATGATGGTGTTGCTCAGTTAGAAGGCATGAAATCAATTACTAACGCTAACGGCGATTTAGTGGTAATTTCTCGTTCATCTGAAGTAACGATTCGTAATACCAAAGGCCAAGAAGTTGAGCGCTACAAGATTCCTTATGGTGCAATTGTTCATGTTAAAGATGGTGGTGCTGTTAAGGCAAAAGACAAAATCGCTGATTGGGATCCGCATACGCATCCAATTATTTCTGAACAAGCAGGTCGTGTCGTTTTTGTTGATTTTGTTGAAGGGGTTACTGTTAACAAAAACACAGATCCATTAACAGGTTTAACTTTCTTCGAGATGATTGATGAAGCTGAAAGATCAGCGGCAGCGAAAGGCTTGAAGCCACTAATTAAGATGGTGGATGAGAAAGATTCAGAGATGGTGTTGTCAACGCATTACTTGCCTTCGGAAGTAAAAATCAACTTAGAAGACAATCAAGTTATTACTGCAGGTGAAGTTTTAGCTAAGATTCCAAAAGATCAATCTAAAACCAGTGATATTACCGGTGGTCTACCGCGTGTTGCTGACTTGTTTGAAGCACGTAAAGCTAAAGACCATTCAATTCTTGCAGAAGCAACAGGTGTAGTTAGTTTTGGCAATCCAACCAAATCTAAAGATCGTTTAGTGATTACTTCTGACGAGGGTGAAGCCACTGAGATGATGATTCACAAATGGCGTCAAATTAATGTTTTCGATGGTGAAACCGTTGAAAAAGGTGACGTGGTTTCTGATGGACCATCTAATCCGCATGATATCTTGCGTTTATTAGGTGTTGAAGCCTTAGCGAACTATGTGGTTAAAGAAGTACAAAATGTTTACCGTCTACAAGGTGTAAACATCTCAGATAAGCACATTGAGGTTATCGTTAAGCAAATGCTACGTAAGGTTGAAATCCTAGATTCAGGCGACTCGTCGTTTGTTAATGGTGAAACTGCAGAGTATGCACGTGTGGTTGATACCAATAAGCAACTTGAAGCACAAGGCAAAGATCCAGTGGTTTACCAAAGATTGTTAATGGGTATTACTAAAGCATCATTGGCAACTGAGTCATTTATTTCTGCGGCGTCTTTCCAAGAAACCACTCGTGTTTTAACTGAAGCTTCGACCACAGGCCGTGTTGATACATTGCAAGGCTTGAAAGAAAATGTGATTGTGGGTCGTTTAATTCCAGCAGGAACAGGTTTTGCGCATCATCAAGAGCGCCGTGCCCGTCGTGCTGAAAACATCATGCAAACAGCTGATGCTGAAGCAGCATTGTCAGAGCAGCTGAGTGAAGCAGATGAGACACAAGAATCAGCTGAAGAGTAGTAATACACTTCACTAATAAAAAAAACCGCATTCATCGTGATTGCGGTTTTTTTTCGTCTACCCATATAAACAACTCTTGGTATAAAATGCGATTATGAATAAAACAAGCTTTGATCAACATGTAGCAGATGGTTACAACCATATCCCAGTCTATAAAGCTGTCGCCATTGATACAGACACTGCATTAGGCTTGTATTTAAAATTAGCCAATAACCCTTATTCTTACTTATTTGAGTCGGTTCAAGGTGGTGAGAAATGGGGTCGTTATTCAATGATTGGCCTACACGCGCAAACGGTGATTAAAGTATTCGACCACGAAGTTTGTATTGAGCAAGAAGGTGAATTGCTTGAATCAACCAAAGTCAAAGATCCGCTTGCCTGGGTTGAGCAATACCTAAGTCAATACAAAGTGCCAGAGTTAGAGGCTCTGCCAGATTTTAATGGTGGCTTGGTAGGCTACTTTGGTTATGAAATTATTCGTTATATTGAGCCAAGACTATCCAATATTGATAAGCCTGACGAGCTTGGTACGGCTGATATTTTGTTAATGGTATCGAATGATCTGGTCGTATTTGACAATCTTCTTAACCAAGCCTTTGTCATTACTCATATTGACCCAAGCAAACAAAGCTATGAAGATGCATTAAGTCGCTTAGAGGATATATCAAAACAGATTGACCAACCACTTACTTCACCTGCTTATCAATCAGATCAAATTACCGAAAAAGATTTCACCTCAAGTTTTGGTGAAGAAAATTACAAAACAGCAGTAAGACATATTCAAGATTATATTATTGCTGGTGATGTTATGCAGGTAGTGCCTTCTCAGCGCCTTAGTTGTCAATTCAGTGCACCACCGGTTGAGCTGTATCGTCAGTTAAGACGACTCAATCCGTCTCCTTATATGTATTACCTTAATTTAGGCGATACCTCGATTATTGGCTCATCACCAGAAATATTAACCCGTGTTGATGGTGATAGACGCGCAACGGTTAGGCCAATAGCCGGTACACGCTCTCGTGGCGCTAACGAAAAAGAAGATCTGGCACTAGAAAAAGATTTGCTGGCCGATGAAAAAGAAATCGCCGAACATTTAATGTTGATTGACCTTGGTCGTAACGACCTTGGCCGTATTGCTAAAACTGGTACAGTTGAACTCACAGATAAAATGTTTGTTGAGCGTTATTCACACGTGATGCATATTGTCTCAAACGTGGAATGTGAGCTGCAAGACAGCATGAGCGCTATTGATGTGCTTAAAGCAACGTTCCCAGCAGGCACGCTTAGTGGCGCACCAAAAGTGCGTGCAATGGAGATTATCGATGAAGTCGAGCCACTTAAGCGCAATATCTATTCAGGTGCAATTGGTTACCTGTCGTGGCACGGCTGTATGGATATGGCGATCGCCATCCGTACCGCCGTTGTAAAAGATGAAACCCTTTACGTGCAGGCAGGCGCTGGCATTGTTTATGACTCTGTGCCACAATCAGAATGGGATGAAACCATGCACAAAGCTCGAGCACTGATTAAAGCAGCTGAACAAGTGTAGTCCAGGCTGATTTATACTTACTAAAAACAACTTAGTCCACGCTGAACCCCTCTATATTAGTGGGTTTTAAAGGTGTTGCATTCTTTTTTTTTTCGCTTAACATATCTTGTAAATAAGGTTTTTAAATCTTATGGGGATTTATTTTTTTATATATAAAAGAGGAGAGTAATATGAAGAAAACCATTTCTTCTATCTCAGCAGTTGTGACATTAGCAGCATTATTTGTAATGCCGATGGAAGCGGGTGCTAAGGAGATGTCAGGCAAGGATCTTGCCTTTGATCGTAAGCTAGGTAACTGTTTAGCGTGTCACATGATTTCAGGTGGTGGCCAACCAGGTAACGTTGGTCCGCCACTTATTGCGATGAAAGCTCGCTTTACTAGAGATGCACTAAGAGCGCAAATCTGGGATGCGACAGTTAAGAACCCAAATTCAATGATGCCTCCATTTGGTAGACACAAAGCGTTGTCTGAAAGCCAAATTGACAAAATCACTGATTATATTCATTCACTATAAATAAGAGGAGAAAATAATGAAAAGAAGATTATTTCTAAAAAGTGCAATGGCAGGTTCTGCAGTTGCAACAGCAGTAGGCGCAGGCTTACTAACGCCATCAATGGCATTTGCTAACACAGCAGACTTTAAAGCTAAATCAGACGCAGCAGGTGCTTCA
>JAERTA010000002.1 GCA_016845205.1 Gammaproteobacteria bacterium | reverse complement strand
CAACAAGTATTTACATTTTTGCAAAAAAAATCGATAATTATCATAATAACCATTTAAGGGTGATTTTTATTGCTAATAAACATGTATAAACGGCTGTTTTTAAACGAGAAAACTCTGATTTTGGCCTTTAAAAAAGGATTTTTCAGGGTTGTTTATAAAATTTACCCCAGGGCAGCCTCTCTTGGCTGAAGCCAATTCACCTTCTAGGAAATTTTATAAATGAACAACATTAAGCTTACAAGTTAATAATTTTCGCTTATTTTAAACAAGTCTTTTTTTATTCCACCCACTGAAAATAGTACAAGGCAGATTCTAAAAATATGAAAGGAGTTTAGTCAATCTAAATGACTAAATATTTTTAGAATTTAACGCAGTTAGAATGGAAAAAGACGAAGCTTAAAATAATGAAAGTGCTAGCTTCATCCAGAAATCTGGAAACAAACCCACCACCAAGATCAACACGGCATTAATAGATAGAACAAGCTTCATATCCATTGGTGCGGCAACGCTTAACTCTTGCTCGGCATCGTTAAAGTACATCGACTTAATGATTTGCAAATAATAGTAAGCACTAATCACAGCAAATACCACAGCGATGATAGCCACGGTTACAAAGCCAGCTGAAACAACTTGCTGTAAGATAAAGAATTTTGAATAAAAACCAATGAATGGTGGCACACCTGCCATTGATAACATCACTACCAGCATCATTAGTGCAAACCAAGGTGAGCTTTTACTCAAGCCTTTGTAATCAGAAATCTCTTCAGCTTCAAAGCCTTTTTTATTGAGTAGAATAATTACGCCAAACGCTGCCAAACTCATTAGTACGTAAACTAAGACATAAAACACCGCTGCACCATAGCCAGTAATCACACCAGTGACAAAACCCAGCATAATAAAGCCAATATGTGAAATAGTCGAATACGCCAACATGCGCTTGATGTTGGTTTGCATTAGCGCCACAACTGAACCAAGTGCAATTGATAACAATGCCAAGATCATAAACAGATCTGACCAGTAAGCGTGCATTGAACCCAAACCATCAATCAATAAACGTACCAGCATAGCAACAGCCGCAATTTTTGGCACCGTTGAGATAAACATGGTGACTGAAGTTGGTGAGCCTTGGTATACGTCTGGCACCCACATATGGAATGGTACAGCGCCGAGTTTAAAGGCAATACCAATCACTAAGAATACGAGACCAAAGTTAATGATGAGTGTTTCTCTTGAGCCTAGGTTAGTATCTGAGGCAAATGCAGCAATATCACTAATGTTAAGACTGCCACTAATGCCGTAAATCATACTCATGCCGTATAGCAATAATCCCGATGCAATTGCTCCCAGTACAAAGTATTTAAGTGCCGCTTCAATTGCGCCTGATCTTTTACGAGCAATGGCAATCAAAGTGTAGAGTGATAATGACAATATTTCAAGCCCTAGGTATAACGTTAATAAGCTATAGCCAGACACCATCACCATCATGCCGAGAACCGACAACAATACCAAGATAAAGTATTCGCCTCTAAATAACGAATGCTCAGTTAAGTAATGGCGTGAATACACCATCGCCACCATGGCAGCGCCCATCATAAAGACTTTAAATACCGAGGCCATATCATCTAATACAAATGAATTACTGAAAATGATTGTCTCTGGATGCCCGATTAAGTTGTATGACAAAACACCTGTTACCAATAAGCTAGCCTGCGTTAAGTAATAAGTAACTTGTTTAAACTCTTTGGTTAAGAAAAGATCCAATAGCAACACCACGACAATTGCGCTTAATAAAAAGATTTCTGGCAATGCCACCAGTAACGACGCTGTATCAAATGTAAATGTATTATTCATAATATAAGCACTTAAAGTTTAGATGTTAACGCTTGATTTAATAAGTGGTCAATCGATGCATGCATGACTTCGATGACTGGCTGTGGATATACACCCACAATTAATACTGCTAATGCCAATGTTACCAAGATAAAGAATTCTCGACCATTAATGTCATTAAGTGTTTCTACTGCAGGATTGGTGATTGGACCCCAAAATACACGCTTCACCATCCACAAAGTATAAGCCGCGCCAACGATCAAGGTTGTCGCTGCTAATACTGCATACCAAATATTTGCTTGCACAGCCCCTAAAATTACCATGAATTCACCTACGAAACCTGAGGTACCTGGTAAGCCAGCATTTGCCATGGCAAACAACACAGCAAAACCAGTAAATTTCGGCATTGAATTAATCACACCGCCATAAGTTGAAATTTCTCTTGAATGTAGGCGGTCGTACAATACGCCCACCACCAAGAACATGGCAGCTGAGATGAAACCATGTGAAATCATCTGCACCATCGCACCTTCAAGGCCAAGCAATGCACCTTCTGCGTTGTCTGGTCTATAAGCTAAGAATAAAGCAAACACACCCAAGGTGACAAAACCCATGTGTGAAATTGAAGAATAAGCAATTAGCTTTTTCATGTCTCTTTGTACTAACGCCACAAAACCAATATAAACAATAGCAATGAGCGACAATGCGATCACCACATCTGAGAACTGTAGGGATGCATCAGGCGTAATTGGCAAAGAAAAACGGAAGAAACCGTAGCCACCCATTTTCAACATGATAGCTGCTAGTATGACAGAACCCCCTGTTGGGGCTTGTACGTGTGCATCAGGCAACCAAGTGTGTACTGGAAACATCGGCACTTTAACGGCAAAGGCCATAAAGAATGCCCAGAAAATCCAAGCTTGTTCAGTCGCCGTTAAACTCAAATTATGCATGTCTAAAATTGAGAATGAGCCGCCCTTGTTGTACATGTAAATTAGCGATACCAGCATAAATACCGAACCTAAGAAAGTGTACAAGAAGAATTTAATCGCTGCATAGACTCGATTGTCGCCACCCCAAATACCAACGATTAATAACATTGGAATCAGTGAAGCCTCCCAAAAAGCATAGAACAAAATTGCATCTAGTGATGAAAACACACCAATAATTAAGCCTTCCATCATTAGGAATGCAGCCATGTAGTGGGCCGGTCTATTTTGGATTACTTCCCAACCAGCAATCAATACTAAGATGGTTGAGAACGTAGTTAAGATAATCAATGGCATTGAAATGCCATCGACACCAATGTGATAATTAATATTAAATTGTGAAATCCATGATGCCTTTTCAACAAACTGCATCAGATGCGTTGTGCTATCAAAGCCCGTATAAAGACTTAACGACATAACAAACACTAAAATTGAAATAGCCACACTTAACCAACGAGCCGTGTCAGCACGCTCGTTACCAACTAAGATAACCAGTCCACCGCCTAAAATCGGCAACCAAATTAATAAGCTCAATAATTCCATAATTAAAACTCGATCTGTAGTAGTGGGTTATCGCCAGCAAACAGCGCCCAAGTTAAAATAATCAACAAACTAAATATCATGAAGAAAGCGTAATGATAAACATAGCCTGTTTGAATTGGGCGAACAACAGAACCAACAAAACCAACCAATCTTGCACTGCCATTGACCACCATCTTGTCGATTAAGCCGGCATCAGACACCTTCCACAATAAATTACCTAATTTTTTCACGCCGTTAACGAAAACAATTTCATTAAAACGGTCAAAGCCATATAGAGACTCTAAAATATAATTAATACCTTGGAATTTAGATTGCACCCAAGCTGCCCATTGTGTACGATATAGCGAGAACATCCATGCTGTCACAACACCACCAACCATCATCCAAAATGGCACTGTAAATACTGCGTGACTAATCATGCCTAATGCGCCACCATGATCGTTAAATAATTGCCCAATTTCTGACATTGATTTATGAGCAGCATCAACCGTAATCGCATTATCCAACCAGCCATTAAACAACATTGGATCAATAGTTAGATAACCAATGATTGCTGATGGAATCGCTAATGCGATTAACGGGAAAGTAATCGAAGCTGGCGATTCATGCAAATGTTCCTCAGTATGATGATCAACACGTGATTCACCGTGGAATACGATAAAAAACATTCTAAGGGAATAGAAAGCTGTAATAAAGACGCCCGCAACCACAGCATAATAAACCCAATCTGCATATGGCAATGATGAGAAGTGCACTGCCTCAATAATCATGTCTTTTGAATAGAAGCCCGCAAAGCCTGGGAAGCCGATCAAAGCCAATGTGCCAATCAAACCTGTCCAATAAGTAATTGGCATTTTCTTGCGTAACCCACCCATCTTGCGAATGTCTTGCTCATGGTGCATGGCTACAATCACTGAGCCTGCGCCTAAGAATAATAGCGCCTTAAAGAAAGCGTGCGTCATTAAGTGGAAAATAGCCACTGAGTAAGCACTTACGCCCAAAGCAACGGTCATATAACCTAGCTGAGATAACGTAGAGTAAGCCACCACTTTTTTAATATCATTTTGCACGATACCCAATAAACCCATAAACAAGGCCGTGATCGCACCGATGACCATCACCACTGTTAACGCCACATCGCTTAGCTCAAACATTGGCGACATACGAGACACCATAAAGATACCCGCTGTTACCATGGTTGCTGCGTGAATCAAAGCTGAAATTGGTGTTGGGCCTTCCATTGAACCTGGTAGCCAAACATGTAATGGTACTTGCGCTGACTTACCCATTGCACCAACAAATAATAATAGACAAATAACGGTAATTAAATCTGCACCCCATAGCGACTGACCCACAACCTTGTCAAGACTTGAAAATACTTCCATATAGTCAAGTGAGCCACTAAATGCTAATACTAAACCAATCCCCAATAAGAAACCAAAGTCGCCAACACGATTAACCAAGAAAGCTTTTAAATTGGCTTCAACGGCTGATTCTTTGTGGTGCCAAAAACCAATCAATAAATACGAAACAAGACCAACTGCTTCCCAACCAAAGAATAACTGCATAAAGTTATTACTCATCACCAACATAAACATTGAGAAAGTAAATAACGAGATGTAACTAAAGAATTTAGTATAGCCGTCGTCGTCATGCATATAGCCAATGGTGTAGATATGCACCATCAGTGAAACGAATGAAACCACCACCAACATCACTGAAGTTAGGTTATCAACCAAGAAGCCAACACTGACATTTAAACCGCCAATTTGCATCCAGGTATATAGGTTTTGATTAAAGACTGCGCCTTGCTCTAAAACGTGATGATTGAACACATAAAGCGCTAATACCGTTGAAACCAGTACACCTAAAATTGTAATCGTGTGTGTGGCTGCACGACCCAGCATGCCGCCAAAAAATCCGGCAATAATGGCGCCTAAGAGTGGGGCAAGTGCAATTGTTAAATAAATATTTTCCATAACTTAACCCTTCAAGCTGTTAGTAACATCAACATTAATCGTGCCTTTGTTTCTAAACAATAGTGTTAGAATCGCCAGTCCAATCGCAACTTCTGCCGCTGCCACTGTTAAGATAAAGAACACAAAAATTTGCCCCGCTTCATTGCCTAAAAAATGTGAAAAAGCAATAAAATTGGTATTAACCGCTACCAAAATTAACTCGACACACATCAATAACGTAATAATGTTTGTACGATTGACAAAAATACCAACCAGACCGATGCAAAAAATAATTGCACTCAAGATTAAATAATCACTCAAACTAACCATTACTTAGCCTCCTTGCTAGATGAAGCAATTGAAACAATGCGTACACGATCTTTAGCTTGGACATCAACCTGCTCAGAGATTGACTGCTTCTTTCGATTAAGCTCGTTGCGATGCACCAAGGTAATCGCTGCAATAATCGCAATTAACAATAGCACCGCTGCTAATTCAAATGGGTAAACATAGGTGGTATAAAGTTGCATTGCCAATACAGTGATATTACTGTAATCTGCGCCGTGTCTTGCTGGCGCTGCTACCACGTCTAAACCAAACTGATTACCACCCAAGACTAGTGTCATCTCAGCAATAATAATCGCCGCCACAATAAGTCCTAACGGCAGATAGCCAGCGAACTTTGCTCGCAAAGTTGATTTGTCAATATTCAACATTTTAATAACGAACAAGAACAACACCATGACCGCGCCAACATAAACCAAGATTAGGGTAATGGCTAAAAATTCAGCTTCTAATAAAATCCAAATACTGGCAGCAGAAAAGAACGATAAGATTAAAAATAAAACTGCTTTCGCTGCATTACGCGAAAAAATCATCGCCAAAGAGCTGGCAATAAACCAAAACGAAAACACATAAAATAATATTTGATCAAATGTCATAACTGGCCTTATCTATATTTCGAATCTTCCAACTTAGTTTGGTTGATCATTTTTTCATTTTTATCGCCCACTTCTAACAAGTGTGCCTTATCAATAATACTGCCCTCTCTAGAATCAACAAAAGCGTAGTCAAAAATTTGTGTTTCTACGATCGCATCCACGGGACAAGCTTCTTCACAAAATCCACAGAAAATACACTTAAACAAGTCAATATCATATTGCGTAGTACGACGTGTACCGTCATCTCTTGCCTCTGATTCAATGGTAATTGCATTAGCAGGACAAACCGCCTCGCAAAGCTTACAGGCAATACAACGCTCTTCGCCATTTGGATAACGGCGTAAGGCGTGCAACCCTCTGAAACGTGGTGAAATTGGGGTTTTTTCTTCTGGATACTGAACGGTTATTTTTTTGTTAACCAGTTCTTTTGCGGTAATTTTCATGCCGCCACGTAACTCACCTAAACTAAATTCTTTAACTAATTTTTTAATATTATTAATCATAAATTACGCTCGCTTAGAACCAAGGCCCTATTTTTAATTGCGTCATTAACGCGACCACAAATATCCAAACAATGGTCCATGGTAAAAACACTTTCCAAGATAAACGCATAATTTGGTCGTATCGAAAACGTGGGAAAGTTGCACGCACCCATAAATATAAAAACATAAAGAAGGTTGTTTTAGCTAGTAGCCAGATAATGCCTGGAACCCAAGCAAACATTGACTCCATCACTGGAACACCTTCAAATGGAGAATGCCAACCACCAAAAAACATAATAACAGCCAATACCGCCATCAAAATCATATTGGCATATTCTGCTAAGAAAAATACTGCAAATGTCATGCCTGAATATTCTACGTGCGTACCACCCACAATTTCCGACTCACCTTCTACCACGTCAAACGGTGCGCGGTTGGTTTCAACCAAAGCAGAAATAAAAAAGATAATCATCATTGGAAATAATGGAATCCAGTACCAATGCATAATACCGCCTTTTTGCGCCATCACAATATCGTTAAGATTCACACTGCCTGCGATCATCACTACCGTTACCAAGGCAAAACCAATCACAATTTCATAAGAAACCAAAAGTGATGCGCTACGCAATGCGCCTAACAACGGATACTTGGAATTAGATGCCCAACCCGCTAGAATAATGCCGTACACACCAATTGAACCAATCGCTAAGACATACAACAAACTAATATCTAAATTAGCAACATAAATACCTTCATCAAAAGGAATAACTGCCCATACTGCGATTGCAGGAGCGATTGCTAAAACTGGCGCCAACAAGAATAAGTAAATGTTGGCTTTAGTTGGGAAAATAATTTCCTTGGTCATTAGCTTTAAAGCATCTGCAATCGGTTGTAACCACCCTTTTGGGCCAACACGGTTAGGGCCGATACGTAACTGCATATATCCAATGACTTTACGCTCAGCATAAGTGAAATAAGCCACCACTAGCATTAGTGGCATCACCAAAACAATTGCCTTGATTAAAATAATTAGAATAGCGGCAATAGAACCATCAAACCATGGAATTAGCTCGTTAACCAACTCAACAAACGACTGCCATAATGCCATCATGACTGACCTCCTGTTGAATGATTTGCATTAACAAACACACAATTGTTAGCCACTGCTTCACTAACAACAACTGGCACACCAAGATATTCACCGTCTTGTGTGACTTCTAGTTTTTTAGCGGTGGCTTTATTCATTGAAGCGCTATTGATTTGACCTATCTTTGTTGCCTGTAATGAAGCAGCATGTCTAGACAACACATCAACCGCATAAGGTGATTTTTGCCAAATAACATTAACCCCTCTTTTGGCTTTTACATCGATACTTTCATCATGCACGTGTTGCTTATGGCTTTGATGCATCACTTCGCTTGTTACCTGGGTAGAATCTGCGTAATGGAAACCTGGCAACTCTAGCAAATCAGCCAATACTTTTAGCACTTTCCAAGCAGGTTTAGCATCACTAGGTGCATTAACTGCTGCTGCAAATGATTGCACCAAACCTTCAACATTGACATGTGAGCCTGACGTTTCATAGAAACTGGCAATTGGTAATAAGACATCTGAATATCCTGCAACCACATCATCTTTAAAACTATTTAAAGAAATCACAAAAGTGTCATCGTTGCTCAACGTCTCAGTTGCTTGTATGGAATTATGAAAATCGTATTGTGGATAAATATCTAACAAAATATAAGCTTTCAAATCAGCTGCCAGCATGGCATTTGCATCTAATCCACCTTTGCCTGGAACAAAACCCGCAAGGTTGGCTGCTGTTGAATTTGCACTTGCGCTAACATTAAGCGTTGTAGAGTTTGTATTTTGTGCAATTTGACTAATTAGATTTGCAATACTTAAGGCTTGTGGATTATTAACCACATGCTCACCTAAAATAATAACTGAATTGTCTGAATCAGACAGTTGAGTGGCCAATTGTACTGCTACATCTGTCACTTCAACATCATCTAAATAAGCCGGTATTTGGGCATGTGCACTTTGTAAAACTGATTTTAATACGCCTGCTAACGTTGCTGCTATTTGATTTGGCGAAATAATATTTTCACTATTAAGTTGGTAATTAAAATCAAACGCCATTGCGTTAATCACATCAATACTAGTACCTGATAAATTAGCCTTGCGCAGGCGATGGTTAATCATTGGTTGTTCTAGTCGTAAATTTGAGCCAATCACAAGTGCATGGTCAACACCTTCCAAACCTGCTAACTTAATATTTGATTCAAGTGAAATGGCGTTATTCAGATCTTTAACGTTTAAACGATGATCAATATTCTCAGAACCAACTTCTCTTAAGATCTTTTGCAACAAGTGGAATTCTTCTAATGTTGCTGTATTTGAAGCCAATGCACCTAATTTGTCTGCTTGGCGAGCGTTAAACACATTGTTTGCCAAGCCTCGAGTAGCAAAATCTAGCGCAACATCCCATTCAACTTCTTTCCAAGTGCCTTCAACTTTAATTTGTGGCGCTAGCAATCTATTTTCATGAGCCAAACCTTCATACGAGAAACGATCTCTATCTGAAATCCAAGTTTCATTAACGCTGTCATTATCTTTAGCAACAATACGCTTAACTTTACCTTTGTAAGTTTGTGTGTAAATGTTTGAACCTACTAAATCGTGTCTTGCAATGTTTGACACAGCATTCATTTGCCAAGATCTAAGCTCGTAACGGAAAGGCTTAGAGGTTAATGCACCCACAGGGCAAACATCGATCATATTACCTGAAAGCTCTGACTGAATTCCCTCTTCTAAGAAGGGCTCAATTTTCAAATCTTCACCGCGTCCTGTACCGCCCATTTCCATAATGCCGGCTACTTCAGCACCAAAACGTACACAACGTGTGCAGTGAATACAACGAGTCATGTCTGTTTGAATTAACGCACCAATATCGCTATCTGCAACAATACGCTTGCCTTCGGTAAAGCGTGAAACGTCTGAACCATAATCCATTGCCACATCTTGCAATTCACACTCACCACCTTGATCACAAATTGGGCAATCTAGCGGGTGGTTAATAAGCAAAAACTCCATCACTGCTTTTTGAGAAGCTTTGGCTTTCTCATTTTGAGTATGGATTTTCATGCCATCAGCAATTGGCGTAGAACAAGCTGGCTGTGGTTTAGGCGCACCTTCAACATCAACTAGGCACATACGACAACTGGCTGCTATTGATAATTTCTTATGATAGCAAAATCTTGGGACGCTAATACCTTCTCTATCGGTAACAGTGATTAGCATTTCACCTGCTTTGGCGTTAACTACATTACCGTCAATTTCAATCTCAATATCAGCCATCTACTCTACCTATTACCCTTTCACCATACTCTTGCCGTGCTCGATGTAATATTCGAACTCTTCACGGAAATTTCTCAAAAAGCTTTCAACCGGCATTGCTGCCGCATCGCCTAACGCGCAAATTGTGTTGCCCATAATTTTGTCTTGGACGCCTAATAATAAATCAATATCATCTTCTTTACCATTGCCATCCATAATACGTTTTAATACACGATATAGCCAACCTGTGCCTTCACGACACGGTGTGCATTGACCACAGGATTCGTCATAATAAAAATGTGCTAATCGTGTGAGCGCTTCCACCATGCAAGTTGAGTCATCCATGATAATCACTGAGCCTGCGCCTAACATAGAACCTGCTTTATCAATACCATCGTAATCCATGGTCATACCCATAGCAACTTCTGCTGTTAATACGGGTGTTGAAGAGCCGCCTGGAATGACTGCTTTTAATTTTCTACCTTCTCGAACACCGCCCGCCATTTCAAGTAAGTCTTTAAATGGTGTACCCATTGGCACCTCAAAATTAGAAGGTTTGTTAACATGGCCAGATACTGAGAACAATTTACAACCGCCAGAATTTTCAACACCAATATCAGCAAACCACTGTCCGCCGTTAGCTAAAATTTCTGGAACAGAAGCAAAACTTTCTGTGTTATTAATCGTTGTCGGCTTACCAAACAAACCAATATTAGCCGGGAATGGTGGCTTAAATCTTGGCTGGCCTTTTTTGCCTTCAATAGATTCTAAAAGTGCCGTTTCTTCACCACAAATATAAGCACCCGCACCTAAATGTGCATATAAATCAAAGCTCACTGAGCTACCATTGATATTTTCACCAAGTAGGCCCGCATCATAAGCCTCCTTTAATGCGCCTTCAAAACGATAGAATGGCTCCATAAACTCACCACGAATGTAGTTGTAGCCTTTGGTTGCATTCATAACAAAGCCACCAATCGCCATGCCTTCAATCACCGAGTGTGGGTTAAATCTTAAAATGTCTCTGTCTTTACAAGTGCCTGGCTCACCTTCATCAGAATTACATACCACGTATTTTTGCATGTCTGCATTACGCGGCATAAAACTCCATTTAAGACCTGTCGGGAAGCCTGCGCCGCCACGACCACGCAAGCCAGAAGTTTTTAATTCATCAATAATTTGTTCAGGCGTAAACTCGCCTTTTAAAATTTTTCGCCAAACAGAATAGCCGCCATTTGCCTCATAAGTCTTTAATGACCAAGCATCTTTTTGATCTAAGTTTTTAAAGCAAACTTCATTCATTTTAGACCATCCACAATTTCGTCAATCTTATCGGCAGTTAAGTTTTCGTAATATTGATCACCAATTTGAAACATTGGCGCACCAACACAAGCGCCTAAACACTCTACTTTTTTAACATTAACTAAGCCGTCAGGCGTTACTTCGCCAGTCTTAACGCCTAGCTTATTTTCTAAATGTGCAATCAAATCATCAGCACCATTTAGCATGCATGAGATGTTATGACAGATGCGAATGGTGTGCTTACCCACTGGCTTGTGATTGTAATTTTCATAAAAAGTCGCTACTTCAGCCGCTGCAATACCTGGCATGTCTAGATAATCAGCCACCGCTTGAATCGTATCAGACGTAAGACTGTTGTCATTTTCAGCTTGTACAATTTTTAATGCTTCCATCACCGCAGAACTTTGGCGTCCTTCTGGATATTTTGCCACCCAAGTATCGATTTGTTTTTTTGCTTTATTTGAAATCATAATGCCAAACCCTTAATCTTAGAAGCGAATATTTTTATTTTCTGTAAGGCAAGCGCAAGAATGAGCAAAGGAGTGTAGTAAAAACTACACGACTGAGTGAATGACAAGCTTAACGCTGCAGAAGGTAAAAAGATGAAGTTTCTCATCGATCAATCTCTCCAAAAACAATATCTTGCGTTCCAATAATCGTCACCACATCGGATAGCATGTGCCCTTTTGCCATTTCATCCATAGAAGCCAAATGCGCAAAACCAGGTGCTCTAATCTTAATTCGATAAGGTTTGTTTGCACCATCTGAAATTAAATACACACCAAATTCACCCTTTGGGTGCTCGACTGCAGAATACACTTCACCTTCTGGCAAAGAGTAACCTTCCGTAAAGAGTTTAAAATGATGAATAAGAGACTCCATGTCATCTTTCATGTCAATACGCTTTGGTGGTGATACTTTATGGTCATCACTCATCACTGGGCCAGGATTGCTTTGCAGCCATTCGACGCATTGCGTAATAATACGGTTTGATTGACGCATCTCTTCCATGCGCACTAAATAACGATCATAACTATCGCCAGTCACGCCAACTGGAATATCAAACTCTAATTGATCATAAACTGAATAAGGCTGGTTTTTTCTCAAATCCCAAGCTACGCCAGAACCTCTAAGCATCGGGCCAGTAAAGCCTAACTGCTTAGCACGATTGGCTGAAACAATGCCGATATTAACCAAACGCTGTTTCCAAATACGGTTGTCTGTCAATAAGTCATCGTACTGTTTAATACTCTTAGGAAATTCTTTAGCAAAATCAGCAATAAAATCTAATAATGAACCTTGACGGTTTTCATTCATCGCGTCTAGTTCTTTTGCACTGCGGAAATCTGTTTCTAAATATTGAGGCATCTTTTCAGGAAGGTCGCGGTAAACACCACCTGGGCGATAATACGTTGCATGCATACGTGAGCCTGACACAGCTTCATAACAGTCAATCAATTTTTCACGTTCACGGAAAGCGTATAAGAAAATACTCATTGCGCCGACATCAAGTCCGTGCGTACCTAGCCACATTAAGTGATTTAGAATGCGAGTAATCTCATCAAACATCACACGAATGTACTTAGCACGTTCAGGCACTTCAAGCTCAAGCATGGTTTCAATTGCCATCACATAAGCATGCTCATTACACATCATTGAAACGTAATCCAGACGATCCATATAACCAATAGATTGATTGTATGGCTTGGATTCTGCTAATTTTTCTGTACCACGATGAAGTAAGCCAATATGCGGATCAGCGCGCTCAATGACTTCACCATCAATTTCTAAAATCAGGCGTAAAACACCATGTGCTGCAGGATGTTGAGGGCCAAAGTTAAGAGTGTAGTTACGAATTTCAGCCACTATAAGACCTCTGTATGGTTATGAGTGGTTAGCAAAATATTAGATTTTGCTAAATTAGCGACTCTTTTAAGGTTTGCTTTAGTAATTCTAAGGCTATCTTTAAAAGAGTCGCTAATTTGGCGGAAGATGATGTTTTGATGATTATTCATAATTATATAGAGGTCTTATTCACTTCCTAATTACTCTTGGTACGTTAACGTTAGGCTCGATACTCACAGGCTCGTAAACCACACGACCTAAGTCTTCATCGTAACGCATTTCAACTTCACCAATCATCGGGAAATCTTTACGTAGTGGGTGACCAACAAAACCATAATCTGTCAAAATTCGACGTAAATCAGTATGGTTTTCAAACAAAATACCCATCAAATCAAAAGCTTCACGCTCATACCAATCAGCTGATGCCCAAATATCCGTCACTGATTTAATAATCGGCTCTGCTTCATCAACATACGACTTAACTCGTAGTCGGTAATTTTTACTCACTGAAAGCAAATGGTAAGCCACAGCAAAACGTTGCTCGTGCCTATCTTCGCCACCTTGTGCTTCACGCGCTCGACCAAAACCTGAAGAGCTAGCGTCAGCATCCCAATCAGACTGACCATAAGTCAAATAGTCAATGCCACATAAGTCAATTAAAGTATCAAATGAAAAGAAATCTCTAAGCTTTAAACAAGTTTTAATAATGTCATTAGAATCAACCGTTAAAGTCAGCTCACCAAAAGCTTCAACCAGGTTATCTTCACCGAATTCTTCGATTAATTGTTCTTTTAAATCTTCCATTAAGTTCTCGCGATAGTATTGGTGCGATGAATTTTATCTTGAAGTTGCAAAATACCGTAAAGTAGCGCTTCTGCTGTTGGCGGGCAACCAGGCACATATACATCAACCGGCACAATACGATCACAACCACGTACAACCGCATAAGAGTAATGATAATAACCACCGCCGTTTGCACAAGAGCCCATTGAAATCACCCATCTTGGCTCAGGCATCTGATCGTAAACTTTTCTAAGCGCTGGTGCCATTTTATTGGTCAGCGTACCTGCCACAATCATTAAGTCTGATTGCCTAGGGGTTGGTCTAAATACAATGCCAAAACGGTCAAGGTCATAACGTGAGGAGCCTGCCTCCATCATCTCTACCGCGCAACAAGCCAAGCCAAATGTCATTGGCCATAAAGAGCCTGTTCTTGCCCAATTGATAACCTTATCAAGCGACGTGGTGACAAAGCCTTCTTTCATTAAACCTTCAATTGCCACTGTTTACTCCCACTCTAAGGCGCCATTCTTCCATTCGAAGATAAAGCCTACCACCAGTAAAAACAAGAAAATACTGATACTGACAAAGCCAAACCAGCCAAGATCAGATTGAACAACCGCCCACGGAAAAACAAAAGCAACTTCTAAATCAAACAAGATAAAAAGAATTGCAACTAAATAATAACGTACATTGAAATACATACGAGAGTCATCAAAGGCAGGGAATCCACACTCAAACTGGGAGTTTTTCTCTTCGTCTGGTTTGCTTGGTCCTAACAAATAGCCAATTAACATTGGGCCAACGCCAAATGCAATGCCTAAAAAAATAAAAACCATGATAGGTAGATAGTTTTCTAACACCTAGTCCTCTCTCCTTGATAGAAGTCAAATATTATATCTAATTTGAACAAATAACGAAATATATTTAAGGATAAATCTTGATTATTTTAGTCATTAACTTCAGTACCACCTACTGTCAACTGATCAATCTTTAAACTAGGCTGCCCAACGCCAACTGGTACAGACTGTCCATCCTTGCCACACACACCGATACCGCCATCTAACTTAAGATCATTTGCCACCATGGATATTTTCTTTAACACTTCATCGCCTGCGCCAATCAATGTTGCCCCTTTGACTGGCGCAGTGATTTTGCCATTTTTAATTAAGTAAGCCTCATTGGCTGAGAACACAAATTTACCTGAGGTAATATCAACTTGGCCACCATCAAAATTCACCGCATACAGTCCATCGTCCACCGAGGCAATCATATCTTCAACAGAATCTTTACCATTTAACATATAAGTGTTGGTCATTCTTGGCATCGGAATATGCGCATAAGATTCGCGTCTGGCATTGCCAGTAGATTGCTCATTCATTAATCCTGCATTAAGTTTGTCAAATAGGTAGCCTTTTAAAATCCCGTTTTCAATCAATGTAGTATTTTGTGTCGGTGTACCTTCATCATCAATGGTTAAAGAACCACGTCGATTAGCCAATGTGCCGTTATCAACAATCGTGCATTTTTCACTAGCGACTTGCTCGCCAATTTTCCCAGTGAATACTGAAGTACCTTTGCGATTAAAGTCACCTTCTAAGCCGTGGCCAATCGCCTCATGTAACAACACGCCTGGCCAGCCTGGGCCTAATATCACTGGCATATTACCTGCAGGTGCACCTTTAGCTTCTAAAGCTACCAATGCCTGTCGAATGGCTTCATGTGTATAAATTTCAGCCAAGTTGTGGTCAATAAAATAACGATAATCGTAACGTCCGCCGCCGCCACTTGAGGCTGATTCAATACGACCATCGTGTTCAACAATCACACTCACACTCACACGTACCATTGGTCGATAATCTTTTTGATAAACACCATCGGTCGATACGACTAGCACCTCAGTATAAGCGCCTGAGAGCGATGCACTGACTTGCTTAACTTTCGGCTCTTTTCTAGCAATAGCATCAATCAATTTAAGTAAATCAACTTTTTCTTCTGAAGTCAAACTACCCAACGGATTCAGTCCACTGTATTTTGCTACTTGTGGCACTGATTGGAAGGTCTGAATAGATTGTGCATCTTGATACCGAGAAATGCCTTTAGCAAAGTCCACTGCTTGCTCAATAGCCTTAGAATTTAAATCATCCGAATAAGCAAACCCAGTTTGTTCACCTTTAACTGCGCGCGTACCAACGCCGTGGCTAATATGATAAGTACCGGATTTAACAATACCTTCTTCTAAAAACCAAGATTCAGCCACTGAATGTTGAAAATACAAATCTGCATAATCCACACCTTTCACCGCTAAAGAAGACAATAACGAAGTAATTTTTTCCTGATTTAAATGATGGTCATCTAATAACTGTTCAATCATAATACGGTTGATATATTTTTAATAATGGGCTCATCCCATGGGCCGGTAATTTTATATTTAAATTCCACCACCTTATCAAAAACTTTATCAATTAGCTTGCCTGCAAACAAAGTTTCATCTACTAGCCAAACACCAAGACCGACTGCACCGCCGCCGGCCAAGGCCGCCGCTGCAGGCACTGCATCACCCACTGCCGGGCTCACTTTGGCCATCATGTCGTACTGCTCATCAATGATATTGCTTTGGCCAGTTAATACAATCACACCGGAGGTTGCATTTAATTCAAATTTTTCAATTTTAGCTAAGGCGTTACTGATATGAATACTCGCATCAATGTCTTCATAAGCAAAGCCTTTTTGAGTAATATCGCCCATATCAAGCTTCATACGCTTGGCAATCGATTTAATATTTAGCAGTGACAAGATGCGTCCAATATTTGGGTCTTTTTCAGTAAACACACCCTCTTTAACTTTCATAGTAATATAGCCAGTCACATCTTGATAATTCATATTCCACGGCGCACACTCGCAAGACAGGCGAATATCAAAATCAAATTCTCCGCCAGTTACTTTTTCTTTAACCTTAAGTTTTTGTAAAAACTCAGCCAAACCCTTGCCTTTTGCTTTTGCTTTTAATCGAGTCCTGCCGTCTAACCAATAACCGTTAAAACTTAGCGCCTCGTCGCCAACCCCGACTCCGTCGAATTTCAAATCACTAATTTTCAACATACCATCTTGAGAAATTAACTCAGCACTAAAATTAGGCAAGATTTCTTCGTCAACATAAATACCGTTAGCACTCAAATACATATTTGGAAGATCATCAGGCGCAACACTCCACTCACCCTTAATTGCATCCAAAGTGGTTATTTGCAAACCCAGTAACTTCACACTAGGAAAGCCACCATCATTCATTACCACATCTATATTGCCTTTAATCGCATCTGACTCAACTCTAGCACGCCAAGATTGATCTAGCCTTTTGGTGATATAAGTCTCAAAACCACTGTCATTGTTAATTAACTCTACTCTAAAAGTACTCTCGTGATCATCACCCCGATTATTCGGATTAATGCGAATCTCAAATGGCATGTTGCGAATATTGCCAACACCAGTTGCGGTAATTTCATTATCGTGAAAAGCCAATTTAGAATGATAACCCTCAACCACAATTGCGCCATCTAACGTAGTCAGACGATTGTTATCAAGCACCAAATTAATATCCAAAATCGAATCTCTTTCATCGAGTGGTACCACTAGCTTCATATCACCATCTACTTTACCGGACAGCGTAAATTGACCTAGCACTTCATTCACCGTTTTGCTAAGAGGTGCACGACGTAAAAACTCAATTAACTGCTCACTCTGAGTATCGATTTTACCAATCACTTCCACATCTAACTGATCTTGGCTCATATCCAAAATTTGCACTTTAATATTATTAAGCGCCATGTCATTAAGCTGGGTATTGTTCACCATCACCACAATCTCTTTGCCATCAGTTTCCAAATTAGCATTCAACTTCTTAAGGCTGTCCCAATCAGAGTTAAACAGCAACTCCATATTGTTTAATTGAGTACTAAATCGAGTGTTAGTTACCTCTGATTTTGATAAATTTCTCTTAAGATGAAACCTTGTATCTTGCAACTGGCCAGAGATAAAACCACGCTTTATCCAAGCAAGTGTGTTGTTACTCAGTGCGCTTGATGGCAGATATTTAGCCACATCATTTGCCTGTATTTGCTTTACATAACTATTAAATTCAACAAAATCACTACCTTGTTCAGTAAAAAATTTCAAATGTGACTGAGCTGAAAATTTATCATTACTCATCAGTAGCGGAATGGTTAACACTTTATCCTGCTCAGACTGCGTCGTAGACAATGTTGCAAGAATGCTTGCCTTACCCATTTGAGAATCAGACAAACCAAAATCTAAATCTTGATCTGAAATTGCTAGTGATAATTGCGTTTCATTACGGCTCAACACCATCGGTGCAATTTCAATTGTTTGCTTACTTTTTATTAATGTTTTGTTGATACTCAGCGATTTAAAGAAATATAAAATTTCTAAATTTTGTGGTGAGATCAGCTGGCGAATTTGATCCACACCAAACTCATTGGTATTTTGATCAGCATCTGAATACAGCGTTAAAGTATTAATGTAAATTTCACTTGGATGATAAATGTCATCTAACAGTGAGCTCAAATTAATATCCCATTGCAAATGATCAGCCTTAGCAATGGGCAAGCCTTGCTGTGGCGAGTTAACATTAAGATCATGAAGCTTTAAAGCTAGCCCTTCTTTATTAAAATCAAAACTAATCTTAGATAAAGTGATGTCAAGCTCACTAAATTCAGAAATCTGATTTTCAATCGGTGCTTTAATTAACGTAGGAAAAGTCACAAAAAAAGCCACAACCAGCACAACCAATAAAGCAGCAATAGCACTAATCCAAGTGCTTAACTTAAGTACTCTAACGCCGTGAGATAATGTCTTTTTTATCATTCTGATGTAATGTTACATTACGTGCTTAGCAAACAAGCAATAAATTCAGAGGAGTTGAAGCTCTATCTTTGTGTCTCAAACAAGCCTTTGTCCTTGTTTTTATGGACATTGTTCCAGTCAAACACTTGGCCATTCATCGCAATATATACGCCATTTTCCCTGCTTTGCACAGCGCTAAGCGCGCCGCCTAAATTAAACAACGCATCGGAATGATTAACCGAATACGGGATCATTGCGCCAAATAGTACAATGGTTTTGTCTTTGATTTTGCTACCCAATAATTTAGCAGTCTCAACCATAGTATCGGTACCATGGGTAATCACAATAGTGTCTTCGCTACAATCAAGACATTTGGATAAAATCAAATTTCTGTCTTCATCATTCATTTCTAGTGAATCTTTTAAAAACAACACCTTGCTCTCAGTCTGCACCATCGAGCGCCCACGATTAAGCATATCTACAATATGCGTCTGATCAAATACCAACTCACCGGTGAGTTCGTTATAAACCTTATCTATTGTCCCGCCAGTGATTAAAACTTTAATTTTCATAATAGATAATAATACCTATTTAATACGCATTAAATTTAGCTGAATTTCTTTACCTATGGCAATTCTTTGCTTGTCACTCAGATTATGTTTATGTGCCAAATCATCCCAATTTAATAGTGAGTCTTTAACCTTGTTTATAATTTTCTTTGGATTATTAATGCTAAATTTTTTAGCAACAACCAGCAAATCTTCCATAGTAATATCTTGAACTGCACACTTGCCATTGATTGACATTTGATGTTGTTTAGTCCACTTATCTGGCAAAGGATTATGTGCATGTGTTACATCAAAGGCTGGTGCCAATGACCAATTGCCATCAGTATTCATTAAAAATGCAAAGTTTTTTGTATGGTCATCGCAATTGTTAGCCAAAACATTCAACACCATGCGCGCATAAAGCTGAGCAATCTCATCTTTGCCCAAATCTAGCATTTGAGCGCTGCGCAATAACAGTGAGTAATCAGTCACATAAGGCTGATTAAAGTCTTGATGGGCAAGTGCACAAAAAGATTGCATGTGAATTTTTTCATTATCAATACGGTCAAAACGCTTAGTCATAAAATGAGATCTGCCATTCTCTTCAAGCAAACGACATTCATTCATTTGAATACCTGCATCTTTTGCCATCAAATGATAAATATACTCAATACAGCCATAACCATCACTACCACCAAGCTCTTGATCCTCACCCACGCCATCAAACTTAAGCAGCCAATGTTCATATCCTGATGGCAGGTCAAATTGTCCGGCAATAATATCCTCATTCTTTCGATTCCAACCTATCACCGCTTTAGGGCGAGCGCCACC
>JAERTA010000001.1 GCA_016845205.1 Gammaproteobacteria bacterium | reverse complement strand
AGAAGGTACAATTGGTCTAATGAAGGCAGTCAAGCGCTTCAACCCACACAAAAAAGTACGCCTTGCTTCTTTTGCGGTTTATTGGATTCGTGCTGAAATTCACGAATTTATCTTTAAAAATTGGAAGATTGTTAAAGTTGCCACAACCAAGGCGCAACGCAAATTATTTTTTAAACTTAAGAAAGCCAAATCACACATTTACAATTCATTAAATGAGTCACAGGCTGATGAAATTGCAAGTGACTTAGGTGTACGTCGTCAAGATGTTTTAGAGATGGAGTCGCGCTTGCAATTTAACGATGTTGCCTTTGAGATTTCAGACGATGAAGACTCTTCTGCACCTGAGCATTATTTAACTGATAACAACACTCAAACGCCTGAGCAGTTACTACTTAGTGACGATATTCAAAAAAATCAGCAACAACAGCTTTATCAAGCGCTCTCTTCACTCGATGCTAGAAGTTTAGATATTTTGCAGTCTAGGTATTTGAAAGAAGAGAAAACAACGCTGCATACATTGGCAGATAAATACGGTGTTTCTGCCGAGCGAGTTCGTCAACTTGAAAATAAAGCCATGCAAAAACTTAAAACTTCCATAGAGGCGCAAGCACTCTAAAAACAAGTCATCTATTAAATAAAAAGCCTCGTTATTACGGGGCTTTTTTTGGTATGATGTTTTGCAAAATATTCTTGGGTAGATTAATTTATGAGTAATTACGACTCGTCATCAATTGAGGTTTTATCAGGCTTAGATCCAGTGCGTAAACGCCCTGGTATGTACACTGAAACCGAACGACCAAATCACTTAGCTCAAGAAGTGATTGATAATAGTGTTGACGAAGCTGTTGCCGGATTTGGCGATAAAATCAATGTCGTTTTATACAAAGATGGTTCTTTATCTGTCGAAGATAATGGTCGAGGTATGCCAATTGATATTCACAAGGGTGAAAATAAACCCGGTGTTGAAGTTATCTTAACCAAACTCCATGCGGGTGGCAAATTCTCTAATGACTCTTATCAATTTTCTGGTGGCCTGCATGGCGTGGGTATTTCAGTGGTAAACGCCCTATCCTCTTTAGTTGAAGTTTGGATTAAAAGGGACGCAAAAGAACACTACATCACTTTTTCAAATGGCTTGAAAAAATCTGACCTTGAAGTGATTGGCAGCGTTGGCAAGCGCAATACGGGCACCAAAGTTAAATTTATACCTGATTCTCAGTTTTTTGATACAGCCAAATTTTCCGCAACCAAGTTACGACACAATCTTCGCTCAAAAGCAGTACTTTGCCCTGGACTTGAAATTAACTTCCATAATGAAATAGACGACACAAAAGACAAATGGGTTTATAAAGAAGGTTTAAAAGATTATCTGTCTGCTTCATTAGATGGGCTTGATTGCCTACCAGAATCCCCCTTTGTGGTTAATTATGAATCCGATGAACAGCAGCTCCACTGTTCGCTAGCTTGGACTGAATATAACACCAATGTTGTCGCAGAAAGCTATGTTAATCTTATTCCAACCTCTCAGGGTGGTACGCATGTTAATGGCCTACGATCAGGTTTAACCGAAGCACTTAAAGAATTCTGTGAATTTAGAAATTTAATCCCTAAAAATATCAAGCTAACGCCTGATGATGTTTGGCAAAAAATCGCCTATGTTTTATCGATTAAAATGCTGGATCCTCAGTTTTCTGGGCAAACTAAAGAGCGTCTTTCATCACGCGAGAGTGCGGGCTTTGTGTCAAATGTTGTTAAAGATGCCTTTAGCCTCTGGCTAAATCAACACACCTCTGTGGCTGAGAAGATTGCTGAACTGGCCATTATGAATGCTCAGTCTCGCTTAAAAACTGGCAAAAAAGTCGTTCGTAAAAAAATCGTTAGTGGTCCTGCCCTGCCAGGGAAATTATCAGATTGCACTAGTAATGACCTTGACCAAACTGAAGTGTTTTTAGTTGAGGGTGATTCAGCTGGCGGCTCTGCCAAACAGGCACGAGACAAAGAATATCAGGCCATCTTACCACTACGAGGCAAGATCTTAAATACTTGGGAAGTAGATTCTGAGCAAGTCTTGGCCAGTAATGAAATACACGATATCAGTGTTGCTATTGGTCTTGAGCCTAATAACGATGACTTGGCTGGTCTTAGATACGGAAAAATCTGTATTTTGGCAGATGCTGACTCTGATGGTGCACACATTGCCACCTTGATTTGCACCCTATTCGTTAAGCACTTTCCTAAGCTTATTAAAGAAGGTCATGTGTATGTTGCTATGCCGCCTTTATATAGAATCGATGCTGGCAAGCAAGTGCACTATGCATTAGACGATAATGAAAGAGATGCCATTATTCGAAAAATTGAAAGTGAAAATAAACGCGTTAAAATTCAAGTGCAGCGTTTTAAAGGCTTAGGTGAGATGAATCCTTCTCAATTACGAGAGACCACTATGTTGCCTGATACTCGACGCCTTATTCAACTTACCTTAGAAAACCCGCTACAAGCCTTCCAGACTATGGATATGTTGCTGAGCAAAAAACGCGCCCCAGATCGCAAAAAATGGCTAGAAGAAAAAGGCAACTTAGCCAATGTCTAAGGCTGTTGTTTTGCTCTCCGGTGGCCTAGACTCCACCACCACGCTCGCCATTGCCCAATCTCAAGGCTATGATTGCTACGCACTCAGTTTTGATTACGGACAAAAACAAAAATCAGAGCTAGCGTCGGCTATCAAAATTGCCGAACATTTTGGTGCTATAGAGCATCGAATTATGAATATCTCTTTATCAGATTTTGGTGGATCAGCGCTAACTGATGATGATATCGAAGTACCGGATTTTAAAGAAAGCGACGAAATACCAATTACTTATGTGCCCGCACGTAACACCATCTTTTTATCTTTTGCCATGGCTTGGGCGGAAGTGCTTGATTGCCAATCTATCTTTATTGGTGTTAATGCGCTTGATTATTCAGGCTATCCTGATTGCCGACAAGCCTATATTGACGCTTTTGAAACCATGGCAAATTTAGCCACCAAGCAAGGTGTAGAAGGCCAAAAACTTTCTATCATCACCCCATTAATTGACCTTAATAAATCTGATATTATTAAAAAAGGCTTGTCTTTAGGGGTGGATTATTCGCTCACAACCACCTGCTACCAAGCCAATGATAAAGGCGAAGCTTGCGGTGTTTGCGATGCTTGTGAGTATCGAAAAATAGGTTTTAAGTCTGCTGGAATATCTGACCCTACTCGATACCAATAAATTTTTTAAATTTAGTCTTGCATCAGCTTTATTTAGCGATAAAATAATAGTTTTTAACCTATTAAGGAAAATAACAAATGAGTATTGAGGAAAGAGTAAAGAAAGTTGTAGCTGAGCAGTTAGATGTAAGTGGCGACATTGATAATAACGCTTCTTTTATTGATGATTTAGGCGCAGATTCTTTAGACACTGTTGAGTTAGTAATGTCTCTTGAAGAAGAGTTTGACTGTGAAATCCCTGATGATCAAGCAGAAAACATTACAACTGTTCAACAAGCAATCGACTACGTTAATAACAATTTGTAATTTCCGTCTAGTAATATAAACAAACAAGGCGCTTTCTTCTTTGGATTAAGCGCCTTTTTTATCTTAAAAAAAGAAATATAAACTATGAGCAAAAGAAGAGTTGTTATTACTGGTTTGGGTATTGTTTCACCCGTTGGCAATAGTATAGAAGAATCTTGGTCAAATATTCTTGCTGGCAAGTCTGGCATTAATTCACTCACCAATCTTGAAACTGAAGGCCAATCAGTAACTTTTGGTGGCTCGGTTAAAAATTTCGAAATTACCGATTACCTCAAACCCAAAGATGCCAAAAAAATGGACACCTTTATCCACTACGGTATGGCGGCAGGTATTCAAGCGATTGAAGATAGCGGCATTGAAATCACTGAAGAAAATGCAGAACGTGTCGGTGTTGCCATTGGCGCAGGTATTGGTGGCCTAGGCACCATTGAAAAAACCGCTGATCTTTTTAGAGAAAAAGGCGCTAAGCGCATTTCACCATTCTTTGTGCCCTCTTCTATCATTAATATGATCTCGGGCAATCTATCGATCAAATACGGCATGAAAGGCCCTAATTTCGCTATTGTCACCGCTTGTACGACAGGCACACATAACATTGGCGATGCCTCTCGTTTAATCGAATATGGCGATGCTGATGTCATGATTGCTGGTGGTGCAGAGATGTCAACCACCAATTGTGGCTTAGGTGGCTTTGCAGCAGCACGCGCCCTATCTACTCGTAATGACGACCCTTCAACCGCTTCTCGTCCTTGGGATAAAGACCGTGATGGTTTTGTGCTCGGTGATGGTGCTGGTGTGGTTGTATTGGAAGAATTTGAGCATGCAAAAGCCCGTGGTGCAAAAATCTACGCTGAAGTTTCAGGTTACGGCATGAGTGGTGATGCTTATCACATGACCCTGCCTTCAAAAGGTGGTGAAGGTGCAGCGCGCTGTATGACAAACGCCATGCGTAATGCTGGTGTTAATGCTGAGCAAATCGACTATATTAACGCTCATGGCACTTCAACACCAGCGGGTGATCAAGCTGAAACAGATGCGGCTAAGTTAGCTTTGGGCGATCATGCTTACAACATTGTCATGAGTTCTACCAAATCAATGACAGGTCATCTTTTAGGAGCGGCTGGTGGTATTGAAGCAATATTCACGGCACTTGCCATTAAAGATCAAGTGGCTCCACCAACGATTAACATCATCAATCAAGACCCTGATTGTGATTTAGATTACGCAGCTAACGAAGCGCGAGAAATGAAAATGGCTTATGCCATTTCTAATTCAGTCGGATTTGGTGGCACGAATGGTACGATCTTATTATCTAAGGTTTAGCCTTACTTTTCGATTTCTAGATCAACGCCTTTAATCTTGTCGGCGTCATTAACTAACTCAACACCAAAGTCATAAATTTTTACCGCACCGTTT